>NZ_JBFBIV010000007.1:0-169006 GCF_040702025.1 Streptomyces sp. NPDC088194
GGCGCACGTCGGCGATCAGGGCGGCCGCGGGTGCGGGTCCCGCCGCTCATCGCGCGGTCGCGCTCGCCGGGCGAGTGGTGGTGGCCCCGCTGGGCGCCCACGGCGGCGCTGGAGCCGATGGGAGCGGTGGGCCGCCCGGCGGCCGTGGCGGGAGTGGCACTGATCAACCGCCGCGGACCGGGCGTCCCGGGCACCCTGGGCGACGATGATCGGCCGAGTCCTTGACAGCGGGAGCGGTTGCTGGTTCGTTGACACTGAGACCAAACCGAACGATCGGTCGGCAGGGGGTCGGTCGGCGCGGCGATCGGCATGCCGGTCGGCGCGGAGTGACCGGAAGTGCGAGGGAGAGCGGCATGAGCGGGAGCGTCCCGGACGAACTGCTGGACCCGGCGGAGCGGATGGGGCCGGACGAACTGGCCGCGCTCCAGCTGGAGCGGTTGCGGGCGACGCTGCGGCACGCGTACGACCACGTGGAGCCGTACCGGCGGAAGTTCGACGCGGCCGGGGTGCGGCCGGAGGACTGCCGGAGCCTGGCGGACCTGGCGCACTTCCCGTTCACCACGAAGGCGGACCTGCGCGCGGCGTACCCGTTCGGGATGTTCGCGGTGCCGATGGCCGAGGTGCGCCGGCTGCACGCGTCGAGCGGGACCACCGGGCTGCCGACGGTGGTCGGCTACACCGAGCACGACCTCGCGGCGTGGGCGGAGGTGGTGGCCCGCTCGATCAGGGCGGCGGGCGGCCGCCCCGGCCACAAGGTCCATGTGGCGTACGGCTACGGGCTGTTCACCGGCGGCCTGGGCGCGCACTACGGCGCCGAGCGGGCCGGCTGCACGGTGATCCCGGCGTCCGGCGGGATGACGGCGCGGCAGGTGCAGATCATCCGGGACTTCGAGCCGGAGATCATCATGATCACCCCGTCGTACATGCTGACGCTGCTGGAGGAGTTCGAGCGGCAGGGCATCGATCCGCGCAGCACCTCGCTGCGGGTGGGGATCTTCGGCGCGGAGCCGTGGACGGAGGGGATGCGGGCCGAGATCGAGGAGCGGTTCGCGATCGACGCGGTGGACATCTACGGCCTGTCGGAGGTGATGGGGCCCGGGGTGGCGCAGGAGTTCACCGAGGGCAAGGACGGCCTGCACATCTGGGAGGACCACTTCCTGCCGGAGGTGGTGGACCCGATCACCGACGCGGTGATGGCACCGGGCGAGGGCGGCGAACTGGTGCTGACCTCGCTCACCA
Source organism: Streptomyces sp. NPDC088194 (assembly GCF_040702025.1). NCBI lineage: Bacteria > Bacillati > Actinomycetota > Actinomycetes > Kitasatosporales > Streptomycetaceae > Streptomyces > Streptomyces sp. NPDC088194. Next base: position 1,240 of record NZ_JBFBIV010000007.1, read on the forward strand.
AGCAGGCGCTGCCGGTGATCCGCTACCGCACCCGGGACCTCACCCGGCTGCTGCCGGGCACCTCGCGCCCGGCGATGCGGCGGATGGAGAAGGTCACCGGCCGCTGCGACGACATGATCATCCTGCGCGGGGTGAACGTCTTCCCCAGCCAGATCGAGGAGATCGTGCTGCGCACCCCCGCGGTCGCGCCGCACTTCCGGATCGAGCTGACCCGGCCCGGCCGGATGGACCACATGGCGGTGAAGGTCGAGGCGCGGGCGGGTGCGGGGCCCGAGCAGCGGGCGGCGGCCGCCGCGTCGATCGCCCGCGGGGTGAAGGACGGCGTGGGGGTGACGGTCGAGGTCACCGTGGTCGACCCGGAGACGCTGGAGCGTTCGGTCGGCAAGATCCAGCGGGTCGCGGATTTGCGGGATCTGCGCGACCGTCCCTGACCGCACGCCCCCGGGCGCGCGGGGCCGGGGCTCGGGCCCGGTGGCGCGGGGCCGGGGGCGTACGCGGGCTCGGGTCCGTACGGTCCTGGGGTCGTGCGGTCATACGGGTGACGCGGGTCACACGGTCATCCGTCCGCCGGGGGTGCGGGCGGGGCGAGGCGGCGCAGGGCGACCTCGGCGAGCAGGGCCGCGCCGTCGGCGAGGACCGCGTCGTCGAAGAGCGCGTCGGGCGCGTGGTTGCCCGGCGCGGTGGCCGGGTCCCGGCCGGGCGGGCAGGCGCCGAGGCTCGTCATCACCCCAGGGACCTCCGCCAGCACCCGGCCGATGTCGTCGGAGACCAGCGCCGGACGGGTGGTGCGGGTGAAGCGTTCGGCGCCGAAGAGGTCGGCCACCACCCGGCCCACCAGGTCGGCCTCGGCGGTGTCGTTCACGGTCGCCGGATAGCCGGGGGCGTACGTGACCGACACCTCCAGGCCGTGGGCCGCGCCGATGCCGCGGGCGGTGCGCTCGGCCTCCTCGGCGAGCCGGGCGAGCGTGGCGTCGGACAGCGCGCGCAGCGTCGCCTCGATCGTGGCCGTCGCGGGGATGATGTTGGGCCGGGTGCCCGCGTGCACGGTGCCGACGGTGAGCACCACCGGGTCGAACGGGTCGAAGCGCCGGGCCGGCAACGCGCCGAGCGCGGTGACGAGTTCGGCCAGCGCGGGGATCGGGTCGCGGCTGCGGTGCGGCCACGCTCCGTGGCCGCCGGCGCCGTGCAGGGTGACCGCCAGCGTGCCGTTGGCGGCCAGCGCGGGCCCGGCCGTGTTGCTGAAGTGACCCGCGGGCGCGGACGCGCTGGAGTGCAGGGCGTAGGCCGCCACCGGACGGCTCCCGGTGGTCTCCAGCAGCCCCTCTTCCAGCATGAGCCGCGCGCCGTCGTGGCCCTCCTCCCCCGGCTGGAACATCAGCAGCACGTCGCCCGCGAACCGGTCCCGCCGGGCGGCGAGCAGGTGCGCGGCCCCGGCCAGCATCGCGGCGTGCTGGTCGTGGCCGCACGCGTGCCGGGGGCCGTCGGCGAAGGGCAGCGCGTCCAGGTCGGCACGCAACAGCACCGTGGGCCCCGGCCCCGTACCGGAGACCACCGCCACCACGGAGCTGAGCGCCGCGCCGGTGCGGGTGCTCAGGCCCAGCCCGTCGAGGGCGGCGAGTACGGTCTCCTGGGTACGGGGCAGGTGCAGGCCGGTCTCCGGGTGCTCGCGGACGGCGTGCCGCAACCGGTCGAGGCCGAGCGAACGGGCCTGCTCCACCAGGTCGTTCATCAGGTGGTGCCCCGCAGTGCGGGCAGTACGGTCTCGGCGATGCGGTAGGACTCCTCCAGCAGCGGGTTGCCGGACAGGATGAAGGTGTCCACGCCCAGGTCCTGGAACTCCCGCAGCCGGTCCACGACTTGGGCGGTGCTGCCGACGACGGCGGTGCCCGGGCCCGGGCGGAACAGGCTCATGCCCGGCCACAGGTTGGCGTGCTTCTCCAACTCCCGTGCGTGCTTGGGCACTCGGCCGCCGTGCTGGCGGAACTGCCGGGCCCAGCCCTCGCCGTCCTTGCTCTCCGGGTCGCCGAGCATCCGGGTGTACGTCGCCTGGCTGGTGACGTCGAGCAGCCGGTCGGCGGCGGCCCACGCCTGCTCCTCGGTGTCGCGCACGATGAGGTGCAGCCGCAGGCCGAGCCGCAGTTCGCGGCCGTAGTGGGCGGCGCGCTCGCGCACCCGGTCCAGCTTCTCCTTCAGCAGGTGCGGCGGTTCGCCCCAGGTGAGGTAGACGTCGACATGCTGGGCGGCCATCTCGATGCCGGGGGCGGAGGAGCCGCCGAACCACAGCGGGGTGTGCACGCCGCCCTGGATCGGGGCCAGTTCGCGCAGGCCCGCGCCGGCGCCGGTCAGCTCGTAGAAGCGGCCCTTGTGGTCGAAGACCTCGCCTGCGGTGAGCCGCTTGACGATGTCCCAGTACTCGGCGCTGAGTTCGTACCGCTCGTCGTGTTCGAGTTGCAGGCCGGCCTGGCGCAGCGCTTCGGTCGAGCCGTTGACGACGTTGAAGCGCAGCCGGTCGGGGCCGAAGAGGTGGGCGAAGCTCAGCGCCATCTTCGCGAGCATGGTCGGGGAGATGAGGCCGGGGTGGACCGCGAGCAGCGGCTTGAAACTCGGCCGGGTCTGTGCGGCGACCGCGCTGGCCAGCGGCCACACGTCGTACAGGTCGGTGGCGAACAGCGCGCCGTCGTAGCCCAACCGGTCGACGGCGACGCCCAGTTGCTGGAGGTAGGCCAGGTCGATGCTGCGGCGGCCGGCGGGCTCCCAGGGGTAGGCGCCCTCGCGCGGGATGATGTACCAGAGGATCTCGGGGCTGGGCACGGTCACTTCTCCGGGGCTTCGCGGGTCTCGGCGGCGGCTGCGGCGACCGCTGCGGACGTTTCGGACGGGGCGGTTTCCGACGGGGCGGGGGTGAGGGATCGCGCGGCGACGGCGTCGAGGCCCGGGTGGCGGGCGTCCGCGACGGTGATCGGGCGGGGCAGGAAGCCGGCCGCGGCGAGGATGTCGGCGGCCTCCTGCTGCTCGGCGACGAAGCCGGCGGAGACCGGTTCGAGCTGCCAGGGCAGCGCGGCCAGTGCCTCGCGCCAGTCCGCCGCGGTGCCGCCCTGGTCGGCCGCGGCGATCTCGGCGGCCTCGTCCAGGTGGCCGGCCGCCCAGGTGTCCGCGGCCTGGAGCGCCCGGACGATCAGGCCGACCAGGTCGGGGCGGCTGTCGGCGAGTTCACGGCGGGTGAAGAACACCGAGCGGTCGGCGATCAGGTCGCCCGCCTCGGCCAGGGTGCGCACCCGGCCGTCGCGGCGCGCGGCGGCCAGTTCGGCGCCCTGGCCCACCCAGGCGTCGATGCCGCCGTCCAGCAGCCGCGCGTAGGAGCCGGCGCCGGACCGCTGCGCGGTGATGTCGGCGCCGTAGGAAAGGCCGTGCTGGGCAAGGGACTTGGCGACGAAGTGGGTCTGCCACGAGCCGATCGCCAGGTGTACGGTGCGGCCCTTGAGGTCGGCGAGGGAGGCGATGTCGCCGTCCGCGCGGACCAGCAGGGCACCGTGGCCCGGACGCGGCGCCGACACGGCGGCGTAGACGAGGTCGTGGCCCGCCGCCTGGGCCGACAGCGGCGGGGTGGAGCCGGTGCCGCCGAAGTCGATGGTGCCGTCGGCCAGCGCGGCCGCGGTGTCCAGGCCGCCGATCCGGTGCCAGGCGACGGTCTCGCCCGACGGGCGCAGCGCCTCTTCGAGCAGGCCGAGCCGGGAGAGGTGGTACAGCGACGGATTGGCCTGGTGGACGCCGATGTTGACGGTCATGCGGAGGACTCCTCGGGGGTGGTGGAACCGGTCGTGGGTGCGGTGGTGCGGGCGTCGGCGGGGCCTGTCACGGGGGCCGGGCCGGAAGTGGCGCCCGGGTCGGCGCCGGGGTCGAGGTGCTTGCCGGCGGGGTGCTCCCCCGTGGCCGGCGCGCCGGGTCCGGCGGCGGACCGGCCGTGGCCCACGCCGAGTTCGGCGAGCAGCCGGGTGCGCAGGGCGGCGAACCGCGGGTCGGCGCTGTCGCGCGGGTGGTCGATGGCGATCCGCTCGTCGGACGCCAGCCGGCCGTCGCGCAGGACGGCCACCCGGTCGGCCAGGCGGATCGCCTCGTCGACGTCGTGGGTGACGAGCAGCACGGCGGGCTGGTGACGGCGGCACAACTCGCCGACCAGGTCGTGCATCCGCAGCCGGGTCAGCGCGTCCAGGGCCGCGAACGGCTCGTCCAGCAGCAGGAGTTCCGGCTCGCGGATCAACGCCCTTGCCAGCGCCACGCGTTGGGCCTCGCCACCGGACAGGGTGGCCGGCCAGGCGTCGGCGTGCCGGTCGAGGCCGACCTCGGCAAGGGCGCGCCGGCCGGTCTCCTTGGTACGGGTGCCGCGCGGCAGGGCGACGGTGACGTTGGCCAGCACCTTCTTGGACGGCACCAGGCGCGGCTCCTGGAAGACGACCGTCCGCGACTCCGGGACCAGCACGGTGCCCTCGTCGTGCCGGTCCAGGGCGCCAATGATCCGCAGCAGGGTGGTCTTCCCGGTGCCGCTGGCGCCGAGCAGGGCCAGGAACTCGCCCTGGGCGATGTCCAGATCGAGGCCGTCGAGCACATGCCGGGTGCCGAAGGTGCGGCGCAGCCCGCGGATGCGGACGGCGGCCCGACCGCCGGCACGGTCCTGGGCGCCGGTACGGTCCTGCGCCTCGGTGTCGGCGTCGGCCTGGACCTGGGCGTGGCCGGGGTCCTGGCCGCGGTCGTGGCTGCGGTCGTGGTTTGCGTGGGCGCCGACGGCGCCCGCGAGGGTCTCGCTCATCGTGCGGCCCCCTGGGTGCGCCAGGGCATGAGCAGCCGTTCCAGCAGCCGGGCGCTGCCGTCCGCGACCAGCCCGATCAGGGCGTAGATGAGGATGCAGACGGTGAGGATGTCGGTGCGGCTGTACTCCTGCGCCGTCGACATGAGGTAGCCGATGCCGGCGGTGGAGTTGATCTCCTCGGCCGCGATCAGGGCGATCACGCTGAGGGTCATCGACAGCCGCAGCCCGGACAGCAGCGCGGGCAGCGCGCCTGGGAGCACCACCTCGCGGACCAGCGCCAGCCGGCCCATGCCGAAGCTGCGCATGGCCTCCACCAGCTTCCGGTCGGTGTTGCGCACCCCGCCGGCGGCCGAGACGTACATCGGGAAGCTGGTCGCCACCGCGATCAGCACCACCCGGGCGGTCTCGCCGATGCCGAACCAGACCATGAACAGCGGGACCAGGGACAGGAACGGGATGGTGCGCAGCAACTGCATGGAGGAGTCGAGCAGTTCCTCGCCGAGCCGGGAGAACCCGGTCAGCACGCCGAGCACCAGCCCGGCCGACGCGCCGATCAGCAGGCCGAGGCCGGCCCGGGTCAGCGAGACGGACAGCGCGTCGCCGAGTTGCCCGCTGGTCCACAACTCCTTGAACGCGGAGAGCACCTGGCGCGGTGAGGCCAGCAGCGACGGGCTGAGCGTGCCCGAGGCGGAGGCCCAGATCCAGACCAGCACCAGTGCCACCGGGCCGAGCAGCCGCAGCCCCAGGCTCAGTGCGCGCGGCCGCGGCCGGACCACCTTCGGGCGCGGTGCGACCAGCCCGGGTGCCGCCGGGTCCGTGGACGTACCGATGGCCACGCCGCTCACTTGGCGCTCGCAGCGGTCTTGTCGATGTCGATCACGTACGGCTTGACGTCGAAGACACCCTTGGTGATCTTCTGGTCGGCGAAGAACTGCGCGACGGTGGCGAAGTGCGCCAGCTGGGTCGCGCCGATCGGCTGCGCGGTGCCGAGCGCCTTGTCGATGGGCAGTTCGACCGCCCGCTGGGCGGGGGTGACGGCCTCCGGGCCGGAGTCGGTCTTGACGTTGAGGTACGCCTCGGGGTTCTGCTGCTGCTTCAGTCCGGCGTCGTGCAGGTAGTCGTAGAGCGCCTTGACGACCTCCGGGTGCTGGGTGGCGAAGCTGTTGCGGACCGCCCAGACGGCGTAGTTGTCCGAGCCGACCTGGCCGCCGGTGGTCAGGAAGCGCGCGCCGGAGTTGGCGAGGGCCGGGATGGAGTACGTCGCCCACGTCGACCAGGCGTCCACCTGGCCGGAGTTGAAGACCGGGCCGATCTGGTTGGGCTGGAGGTAGACCCGCTTGACCTTGTCGGCCGGGATGTGCGCCTGCTGGAGGGCCTTGAGCAGCAGGTACTCGCTGGTGCCGCCGTGCCAGACGGCGACCTTCTTGCCGACCAGGTCGCTGACGCTCTTGATGTCGGAGTTCTTCTTCACCAGGATGCCTTCGCCCAGCTCGTCGGGGTCGACGGCGGAGAAGAGCTTGAAGCCGGGTGTCTGGGCCAGTGCGGCGATCGCGGAGGTGATGGAGCCCTCGGCGAAGTCCAGGGCGTTGGCGTCGAGTTCCTGTGCGGCGGGGGCGAACGCGCCGGCGGTGCCGGTCCAGGCCACCTTGGCGTGCACCTTGGCCAGGGCCTTGGCGAGCGAGCCGTCCTTGCGTCCGAGGGCGAGCACTCCGGAGTTGCCGCCGTCGGGGATGCGGACGGTGATGGTCGCGCCGCTGCCGCCGGCGTCGGCGCGGGCCGAGCCGGTGGAGGACGAGGAGCAGGCGGCCAGGGCCAGCGCGGCGAACAGGGAGGTGGTGGCGAGGGCTAGTTGACGGACGTTCACGGAAGGTCTCCAGGAAGTGGCGGGCCGTGGTCGGCGCGGGTTCAGGGGGTGGCGGAGGCGGTGCCGGCGGCCGGCGCGACGGCATGGGACCCGGCGGCCGGGCTCCGCGTGCCGGACGGCTGCGGGGCGGCGGGTGCGTGCGAGGTGCCGGGGGTGGGCGCGGTGGCAGTGGTCGCGGTGGCAGTGGTTTCCGCGGCAGTGGTTTCGGCGGCAGTGGTTTCGGCGGCGGTCGCGGCCCGGGCGGCGCGCAACGCGCGGGCCCGGCGCAGGGGTTCGTGGTCCGCCCAGCCGGCGACGTCGACCGGTTCGGGCAGGAAGCCGTGCGCGTACAGGAACCGCTCCTGCTCGGCCAGCAGCGTCAGCCGCTCCTCGCTCAGGTCGAGTCCGAGGCTGCCGGCGGTGCCCGCGCGGTAGGCGCCGGCCACCCCGTCGGGACCGGCCCCGGTCTCGGCGCCGAGGATGCGGGCCAGGTCGCCAGGGTGGGCCGCGGCCCACTCGGCGGCGTCGAGCAGCACGGCGAGGAAGCGCGTCACGAGCTCGGGCCGCTCGTCCAGCAGCCGTTGGTGGACGGTGATCGGCCGGGGCGTGCCGTTGTTCACCCGGCTGCGGCGGTCGGGGACCGCGTCCAGGTCGATCGCGACCTCGGCGCCGTAGCGGCGGGCGGTCTCGACGGCCACCGCGCCCTTGACGTAGACCGCGTCGACCCGGCCGTCCCGCAGCGCCGCCAGCTCCCCCTCCCACTGGCCCTGCCGGACCCCGGGCACCTCGACGAGCCGCGCGTCGTCCAGGGTCAGCCCGGCCAGTCCGAGGGCTCCGGCGTGGCCGTGCAGCGCCATGGCCCGCCAGAAGTCGATCGCGATGTCATGGCGCGGGACGGCCAGCCGCCGGCCGCGCAACTGCTCGGGGGTGCGCAGGTCGCTGTCCGCGCGGACCAGGATGGACTGCCGCTCCTCGATCCAGGTCAGCGCGATCACCCTGGTCGCCTCGCCGCGTGAACGCGCCCACAGCGCCGGGACGTTGCCGCCCTCGCGGAACAGCGCGGTCAGTTCGTGGGTGAAGTGGCTGCGGGGCAGGCCGTCGCTGCGCTCGTCGTCGGCGGCGTCGCGCAGCGAGCGCACGGCGATGCCGTCGGGGGCGAACTCGGCGGCCAGGGTGCCGCGGTCGGCGGCGATGCCGGTGGCGGTGGGGACGGGGCAGCGGGTGAACCAGATCTCGTCCGGCTCGGACATGGGTGCTCCAGGCGGCAGTTGGGCGCGGGGATGCGGCGTGCGGGGGCGGGGCGGGGCGGGGGACGCGGGGTGCGGACCGCGGGCGGCGGTGCCGGGGTGGTGCAGCCGGTGGCCGTACGCGGAGGGGACACCGCAACGCGGGACGTCCCGCCGGTGCGGCGGTGTCGGTGCGGTCAGCGACAGCTGGCGCCGCGGGACCGGCCGAGGTCCAGGTACAGCCGTGCGCACAGGGTCTGGTGGAAGGGGCTGAGCAGGCCGGACGTGGTCATCACGGGGTGCTCCCTTCCGTTCCTGGTGCGTGGCGTGCGGTCTGCAACGGAGGCTGGCACACACTCTCGGCCGCGGGCAACACTTCCCATGATGTGGGACGCGCTTGTGGGCGAGAGTTCACAGCCGGAGACGTGGCGCAATGTTCTGGCAACAGTTGCCAGATGGTGGCAGCCTCCGCATGCTTAGGGCCATGACGACGGATGCGCGCACGAAGCCTGCCGACGCGCCCCCGGGAGCGCAGGCGGTCACCCGCGCACTCCGGTTGCTGCACTGCTTCCGGGACAACGCGGGGGAACTCAGCGCCTCCCAACTCGCCCGCCGGATGGAGCTGTCGGCGTCCACCGCCCACCGGCTGGCCCGTACCCTGGTCGCGGCCGGCTTCCTGGAGCAGGACGAGCACACCGCCCGCTACCGGCTCGGGCCCTCCGTCGCCGAACTCGGCCAACTCTCCCTGCACCAGCGGGGCATGCACCGCGCGGTGCCCGAACTCGACGCGCTGGCACGGGCCACGGGCACCACGGCGGACCTGGCGATCCGCAGCGGCGACCACGCGGTGATCCTGGTCGGCGGCTCGGTGAACCCGGCGGCGGGCCTGGGCCTGCGCCGCCCGCTGCACTCCACCGCGCTCGGCAAGGTGCTCCTGGCGTGGGCGCGTCCGGGCGAGCGCGACCTGGCCGCCCTGCCCCCGCTGCGTGCGCACACCGACCGGACGATCACCGGACTGGACGCGCTGCGGGCCGAGTTGGAGCGGGCGCGGACGGCCGGATACGCGCTCAACGACGGCGAGTCGGCCTACGGGGTGCGCACCGCGGCGGTGCCCGTCCTGGACGCGGGCGGCCACGCGCACGCCGCGCTGGCGGTGCGCTCGACGCCCGACGTGCTCACCGACGCCCGGCTGCCCTGGTTCGTCGCCCGCGCCCGGGCCTGCGCCGCGGCGCTCGAAGTGCTGCTGCTGCCCCCGTCGCAGCGCCGGTCGCCGCTCGCGGACTGACCCGGTCGGAACCTCAGCGCGACGTCAGCTCGACCTCAGCTCGACCTCAGCTCGACGGCCAGAAGATCATCTGCACGGCCCACCCGAGCAGCCCGGCCACGAACAGTGCCACCACCACCATGATCAGGGTGATCGGCAGCGCGCCCCAGCCGCGGCTGAGCGGTTCGCGCTCCGGGCCGTCCAGGTCCGAGACCCCGGACTCCGCCGGTGGCGTCTCGCCGGGCCGGGGCCGGGCGTCCCCGGCGATGCTCAGCCCCTCGTCGGCCACGTGCGGGTTGGTGTGGGTAGCGGTCGCCATGGCGGCGCTCCATCCGATCGCGCGGTTCACGGGAAGATCCGTACGTCAGCCGCATACCCCGTGAAACCCGCACAAACCTCCTAACCCCCACGCCGCGCACCCGGACGACACCGCGCACCCGGACAGCGCAGCGCCCGCCCGCCCCCACGGAGAAGGGCCGGACGGGCGCTGCCTCAAGAACGCGGTCAGTCGATGTCGACCGGCCCGTCGGAGGAGCTGTCGCGCCTGTCCTTGCCGCCGACGTGCCCGCGCAGGGTCAGCCCGGTGCCGGGCGCCTCGCCGTTCTGCTCGCCGCCGAGGTTCTTGCGGACCGAGTCGAGGATGGTGAGGCCCTGGCTGACCAGGCCCGCCGCGATCTCGCTGAGGCCGTCGGCGCCGTTGAGCACGTTGACGTTCGCGCCCGACAGACCCGCCGACGCCTCCTTGACGATCTGCGGGAGCTGGTCGATGAGCATCCGGTCCAGCGCGACCCGGTCGTGCGACGCCGCCGCGGCGGCCTGGATACGCATCCGCTCGGCGTCGGCCACCGCCAGCACCCTGATCCGCTCGGCCTCGGCCTCGGCCGGCTTGACGATCTCCGCGACCAGCTGCTGCTGGCGCAGTTCGGCCGCGCGCAGCGCCAGTTCGGTCTGCGCGGCGAGCACCTCCTGCTGGGCGTGCGCCTGGGCCAGCGGCCCCGCCTGGGCGGCCTGGGCCTGGGCCCGGTCCACCTCGGCGCTGTACTCGGCCTGCACGACCGCGGTCTGCCGGGCGTACTCCGCCTGGTTCCGCGCCGCGACCTGCTGCGCCTCGACCGACGCCTGGGTGGCCTGCGCCTGGGCGATCTGCGCCTGCCGCTGGATGGCGGCCTTGTGCGGCGCCGACATCGCGTCGATGTAGCCGGTCGCGCCGTCGTCGATCGACTGGATCTGGAGCGAGTCGACGGTGAGGCCGATCTTGCCCATCTCCGACTTGGAGGTCTCCAGTACCTCCTTGGCGAGCTTCTGCCGCTCGGTGACGATCTCCTCGACCGTCATCGACCCGATGATCGACCGCAGATGGCCGGCGAAGATCCGCCCGGTGAGGACCGACATCTGGTCCTGGTCGGACAGGAAGCGCTGGCCGGCGTTGACGATGCTCTCGTGGTCGTTGCCGACCTTGAACGCGATGACCGCCTTCACCGTCAGCGCGATGCCCTGCCGGGTCACGCAGGTCTCGGCGACCTCCGCCTCGCACAGCGCGAGGGTCAGGAACCGGGTCTTGCGGAAAACCGGCAACACGAACTTCCCGTGCCCGGTCACGACACGGAAGGGCGCACCTCCCAGCCCTCGGCGACCACCCGAGATCAGCATCGCCTCATCCGGCGCGGGTACGCGGTATCCCAACATCCATAGTCTCCTTCATGTCGCGCGGCTCAGCCGGTCCTTCATGAGCGCGGTCAGCCGGCCGATCCGTCGAGCCCGTCGAGCCACTCGATGACATCGACCTGGCGGCTGCCGCGGGATTCCACCACAAGCACGGTCGCACCCTTGGGCAAGGGTTCGTCCGACCAGGCGAGAAAGGCTTCGGAGCCGCCTCTGACCCGCACCAGGACCTCGCCGGGACCGGCGGGTCCGCGCGTGCCGATCAGCAGTTCCCCCGTGCAGCCGATCACGGCATCGTCCGGTGCCATCTCCGGCCGCCCCCTTGTCGTCGTGGTTGTGCGAATTCCGACCGTGACCATCCTCCCACCTGGGGCCCTCCCGGGATCACCGATGGTCGTTACGGAATACGCGTGCCGCGCCCCCGCGGTTCCAGCCGCAGACGGGCTTCCCGGCGCCGTCTTCCGTCCCGCTCGTACGCCGTTCGGCCGCAGCCGTCAGCCGGTCGTCGCCACGAAGTCGCGCAGCGCGCCGGCGAGCAGCCCGGGCTGGTCCTCGGGGACCAGCGTGCGGGCGTCGGCGACCTCCAACAAGCTGCCCTGCGGCAGGAGTTCGGCCAGTCGGCGGCCGTGCGCGAGCGGCATCATCCGGTCCTCGGCCGCCCACACCACCAGTGCCGGCCGGTCGAAGCCGCGCAGCGCCTCGGCGGCCTCCGCCATCTCCCCGCGGCGCGCCCCGAGCAGGTAGCGGCGCAGGTCCGCGCGGATGGCGGGATCGGTCAGCAGCGGGCGCATCCAGCCGTCGATGATCTCGTCCGGCACCGGGTACTTGCTCAGCACCCCCAGACCCGCGGTGGAGCGGCGCAGCGGCCGGGCCGCCATCATCCGCACCACGGCGTGCAGGGCGCCGGGGATGTGCGCCGCAAGGGTGATCATCTTGCCGGGTAGGCCGGGCGGGTAGTTCTCGAACGCCTCGCAGGAGACCAGCACCAGCCGGGCGATCCGTTCGCCGTGGAAGGCGGCCACCTGCTGGGCGCGGCCGGAGTCGACCTCGGCGAGCGTGACGTCGCGCAGGTCGAGCCGGTCCAGGAACTCCGCGGCGAGCGCGGCGACCGCCCGCGGCGACAGGTCCGCGTCCGGGCGCATCGCAGTGCGGTGACTCCCCTCGGGCAGCGTCGGGGTCAGGCAGCGGTGGTCGGTGCGCAGGTCGTCGACGACCTTCCGCCACACGCTGCCGTCCTGGGCGAGGCCGTGCAGCAGGACCACCACCGGCCCGTCACCGCCGGTGTCCCCGTAGGCCAGCGTGCCCGCGCTGAGTTCGACGGTGTGCTGCTCGTCCGCCGTACCGGTCCCCGTCGTCATGCCCGTCCCCGTCGTCATGCCCGTCCCCTCCGCCGTGCCCGCCGTACAGGTCCCGCGCCGGGCGGGCGGCTGGAATGATCGGCGCACCCTCCCGGTTCGGGAGACTACGACACAGGACGCGACGGCGCGGCAGGGTCCGCGGTTTCGGCGTGCCCGGCGGCACCCAGCCATGCCAGGGTGAGGGCAGGCAGCGGGGAAGAGCAGCGCACACGGTAGGAGGCTGGATGTTCCGGGGCTTCACGGCTCCCTCGTCGGACCGGACCGAAGAGGACCAGAGCGAGCGGGACCGCGACAGCACGGCATCGCCCTGGGCGTACATCCGCACCGAGACCGGCAGCGCCGCGGTCCTGCTGGCGGCGACGGTCGCGGCGCTGGTGTGGGTGAACGTGGCGCCGGGCGACTACGCGTCGGCGTGGGCGACCCGGCTGTCGGTGCAGTGGGGCGGCCACGGCGTCGACCTGGACCTGCGCGAGTGGGTCAACAGCGGCCTGATGACGCTGTTCTTCCTGGTGGTGGGGCTGGAGGCGCGGCGCGAGTTCGACATGGGCGAGCTGCGCGACCGGCGCAGGATCGCCCTGCCGCTGCTGGCCGGGGTCAGCGGCATGATCGTGCCGGTGGCGATCTACCTCGCGGTGAACTCCGGCGGCCACTCCGGGCACGGCTGGGGCACCGCGATGTCCACCGACACCGCGTTCGCGCTGGGCATGCTCGCCCTGCTCGGTTCGCGCTTCCCGCGCCGGCTGCACACCTTCATCCTGACCGTCGCCGTGGTCGACGACTTCGTGGCGCTGGCGGTGATCGCGGTCGCCTACAGCGAGCACATCTCGTGGACGCCGCTGGCGGTCGGCATCGGGTTCCTGCTGCTGACGGCGGCGATCCGGCGGGCCGGGGTACGGCGCGGCGGGCCGTACGCGGTGCTCGGGATCGCGGCGTGGACGGCGTTCGTGCACTCCGGGGTGGACCCGGTGGTCGTCGGTCTGATCATCGGCCTGCTGGCGTTCGCGTACCCGGCGCCCCGCGACGCCCTGGAGCGGGCCAGCGGCCTGTTCCGGTCCTTCCGCGAGCAGCCCACGCCCGAGCTGGAGCGGGAGGCGCGGCTGGGCCTGGCCTCGGCGCTGTCCCCCAACGACCGCCTGCAGCGGCTGTGGCACCCCTGGTCCAGCTACGCGATCGTGCCGCTCTTCGCCCTCGCCAACGCCGGCATCGAGATCAACGGCTCGCTGCTGTCGCAGGCGTACACCTCCCCGATCACGCTGGGCATCCTGCTCGGCTACGGCATCGGCAAGCCGATCGGCATCGTGGGTTCCACGGCGCTGGCCACCCGGCTCAGCCGCGGCCGGATGCGCCCGCCGGTCGGCTGGGCGGCGGTGACCGGCGGCGGCACGATCGCCGGCATCGGCTTCACGGTGTCCCTGCTGATCGCGACGCTGGCGTTCTCCGGGCGGGAACTGGACGAGGCGAAGATCGGCGTGCTGAGCGCCGTGGTCTTCGCGATGCTGAGCACCTCCATGGTGGCGCTGGTGACCTCCCGGCTGCCCGAGGCGCGGCGGGCCCGGGCGCTGCTGGGCACGGCGCAGTCGGTGGTCGACCTGGCCGAGCCGGTCGATCCCGACCACGACCACGTCCGCGGCCCGCTGGACTCCCCGGTGACCGTGGTGGAGTACGGCGACTTCGAGTGCCCCTACTGCGGGCAGGCCGAGAGCGTGGTGCGCGAGCTGCTCGCCGACTTCGGCGACGTGCGCTACGTCTGGCGCCACCTGCCGCTGACCGATGTGCACCCGCACGCCCAACTCGCCGCGGAGGCCTCCGAGGCGGCCGCGCTTCAGGGCGGGTTCTGGCAGATGCGCGACCTGCTGATCACCACTCAGGACGAGCTGGGTGTCAAGGATCTGATCCGGCACGCCGACGGGCTCGGCCTGGACCTGGAGAAGTTCCGGCACGCGCTCAAGGCCCGCAAGGGTGCGGCCCGGGTCGCGCGGGACGTGGAGTCGGCCGACCTCAGCGGGGTGTCGGGCACGCCGACGTTCTTCATCAACGGCCGCCGGCACCACGGCGCCTACGACATCGAGAGCCTGTCCGCGGCCGTGGTGGCCGCGCGCGACCGCGCGGTCCTGGTGGACGGCGCCGGCCCCGGCTCCTGAGCGCGGGTTCCCGGCGGGGCACATCGGGCGGCGGGCGGCGGGCTCCCCGGGCGGGAGAGCTGCCCCGCGGCCAGGGGCTCGCGATCGGCCGCCGCACGATCGACGGCCGGGTGGGGCGCGGCGCCGTCGCCGCGTCCCGCCCGGCCGTCCCGTGGCGCCTCAGGCCGCTCGGACCGCGTGCGGCGGCACCGGTTGCTGGTGGCCGCCGCTGGCCATCATCCGGACCTCGCCCTCGCCGCTGATCTCGGCGCGGACGATGCCGGTGTCGTCCTCGTAGACGGGGTAGCCACCCGCGCCCGAGGCGTCGGTGCGGTGTACGACGACGACGTCGTCCTCGACGGCCGGGGCCTGGAAGACCAGTTCGTAAACAGCGGGATATTCGTCCATGGGCACACACCTCCCCAGGGGCATTACTCCATTCTCCCGCGGATCGTCCGGTTCCGCCTCCCGGGGGACGTACCCTGCTGGCGTGGACATCGGCGCCGGCCCCCTGGAGCGGAGCGCGGCGGACCGGCCCGGCTCCCCCGGCACCGCGGGAGCCGCGTCCGGCCCGGCGGCGCTCGCCGACGCGCTCCTTCCGCTGGTCGGGCCCGGCCGGGTCGTGGTGCTGAGCGGCGCCGGCCTGTCCACGGAGTCGGGCATCCCCGACTACCGAGGCGAGACCGGCCGGCGCCGGCGCGGCGACCCGATGACGTACCAGGAGTTCACCGGCAGCGCCGGCAGCCGCCGCCGTTACTGGGCGCGCAGCCATCTCGGCTGGCCCTCGATCTCCGGGGCCCGGCCCAACGCGGGCCATCGGGCGGTGACCCGCCTGGTGGCCGCCGGGCTGGTGTCGGGCGTGATCACGCAGAACGTCGACGGGCTGCACGCCGCCGCGGGTACACCGGACGCGGTGGAGCTGCACGGCACTCTGCACGCGGTGGTCTGCCTGGACTGCGGCGCCCGCGGCTCGCGGGAGGAGCTGGCGGGGCGACTGGACGCGGCGAACCCCGGGTTCCGGGCGATGTCCGCGCGGATCGTCGCCGACGGCGACGCCGAGCTGCCGGCCGAGCACATCGACGCGTTCCGCACGGTGGCCTGCACCGCGTGCGGCAGCGGCGTCCTCAAGCCCGACGTGGTGTTCTTCGGGGAGAAGGTGCCGCTGCCCCGGGTGGAGCGCTGCTACGGCCTGGTCGACGCCGCCTCGCTCCTGCTCGTCGTCGGCTCCTCGCTCACGGTGATGTCGGGCCTGCGGTTCGCCCGCCACGCGGCGAAGCACGGCACGCCGGTGGCCATCGTCAACCAGGGCCCCACCCGGGGTGACGACCTGGCGGCGCTGCGGCTCGACCTCCCGCTCGGGCCTGCCCTCACCGCCCTCGCCGACCAGCTCACCGACCGCCTCGGCGGGTAGCGGTCCGCCGGGCGTCGTCCGCCGGGCGTCGTCGGATCAGCTGAGCAGCCCGGTCCGGTAGGCGGCGGCGACCGCGGCGGCGCGATCGCGCACGCCGAGCTTCGCGTAGAGGTGCAGCAGGTGCGTCTTGACGGTGGCCTCGCTGATGAACAGCCGCCGGGCCGCCTCCCGGTTGGTCGTGCCCGCGGCGACCAGGCGCAGCACCTCCAGCTCGCGGTCGGTGAGCGTCCCGGCGGGCGTGGCGGGTTCGCGGACCCGGCCGATGAGCTTCTGCGCGACGGTGGGGGCGAGCACGGGATGGCCCTGGTGGGCGGCGCGCACGGCACGGACGAGTTCGTCCCGCGGCGCGTCCTTGAGCAGGTAGCCGGTGGCGCCCGCCTCGATCGCGGGCAGCACGTCGGCGTCGCTGTCGTACGTGGTGAGCACCAGCACGTGGACGGCGGGGGCGCGCTCGCGCAGCAGCCCGATCGCCTCGACGCCGCCCATCCGCGGCATCCGCAGGTCCATCAGGACCACGTCCACGCCGAGCGCGAGCGCCCGGTCCACGGCCTCGGCCCCGTCCGCGGCCTCGCCGGCGACCTCGAAGTCCGGGTCACCGTCGAAGACACCGCGCAGGCCGTCACGTACGACGGGGTGGTCGTCGGCGACGAGCAGGCGAATGGTCACACGCCATTCTCCATGATCGCCGGGCGTCCGGCGCCGGTACGGGACGGGCCGTTGGGACTGGCCGGGCCGCTCGGGCCGGGCTGCTCGGGGACCGTGTGGCTGTCCGGCGTCACGCGGTCGGCGGAGCCGGGGACACGGTCGCCGGAGCCCGGGACACGGTCAGCGGAGCCGGGGGCGGGATCGGCGGGGCCCGGGGCGGGATCGGCGGGGCCCGGGGCGGGATCGGCGGAGCCGGGGGCCAGGGGCACCGCCGGCACGCCGGCGCTGAGCACTGTCCCGTCGCCCGGCGCGCTCTCGATCGCCAGGGAGCCGCCGACCTGGCGCAGCCGCTGCCGCATCGCGGTGAGCCCGAAGCCGTGGCCGTCGGCGCGCGGCTCGGCCCGCTCGCACGCGGCGGCGTCGAAACCGGTGCCGTCGTCGAGGACGTCGAGGACGACGACCTCGTGGGTGTAGGAGAGGGTCATCCCGGCCCGGGACGCTCCGGCGTGCTTGGCGATGTTCGCCAGGCCCTCCTGGGCGGTGCGGAACAGCGCGACCTCCAGCGCGGGCGGCAGCGGTACGGCGTCGCCGGTGACCTCGAAGCGGACCGCGATCCCGGAGGTCTGGGTCCACTGCTCGGCGAGGTCGCCGAGGGCGCCGGGCAGGTGGGCGGCGGTGTCCAGCGGACCGGGCCGCAGCGCCTGCACCGAGCGGCGGGCCTCGGCCAGCGACTCCCGGGCCAGCCGCCGGGCCAGTTCCAGGTGCCGGGTGCGGCGCTGCGGGTCGGCGTCGAACCGGTCGGCGGCCTCCAGCTGGGTGACGATGCCGGTCAGGCCCTGCGCGATGGTGTCGTGGATCTCGCCGGCCATCCGCTGCCGCTCGTCGAGGATGCCGGCCTCCCGCGCCTGAGTGACCAGTTGGGCGTGCAGACCGGCGTTCTCGGCCATCGTCTCGCGCAGCCGCCGGTTGGCCTCGGCCAGCTCGTCGATCATCCTGGCCCGCCGCCGGCTGCGCTGGTCCTCCTCGATGCCCTGGTAGGTGATGGCACCGGCGACGAGCATGTTGACCAAGACCAGCCCGACGTACGCGGCGACGCCCTCGCCGTGCAGGTTGCGGACGCCGCCGACCTGGCTGAGGGCCATCGCCGCCGCGTTGACCGCGATGGCCGGCGGCCGCAACCACCGGGGCAGCAGGGCCGCTTGGAGATAGCCGGTGAAGCCGAAGAAGCCGAAGAACGGGTTGAGCAGGATCAGGCCCACGATGAAGGCCATCAGCCCGGCGTAGAAGACGATCGCCCTGCCCTGGCGCGCGGCGGGCGTCGGGTACGGCACGTCCATGAACCGCAGCCACAGCGCGGCGCCCGCCGAGAGGACCACCGCCACCCCGATGTACAGCGCGCGGTAGGGCCCCAGGCCGACCGCCAGCACCAGCGAGACCGCGAGCCCGCCGTAGGGCAGGTAGTGCTGGAGCTGCTGGAAGCGCTCGTCCTTCGCCTGCTCGCCGCCGGGTGCGGCCGGCGGGCGCACCCGCACGGGGGCGGGCGCCCGCGGGATGCCGTGGGGCGGCTCCGAGCCGGTACTGCGCGCTGTCCGCTCCGCGTTCACCGGCTCATCATTCCCAACGGAAGGCGCGGACCGCCACCGCGCTGCCGGCCACGGTGTACCCGGCCAGCACCAACAGGTGCTGCCACAGGACCCCTTCACCGGACCACACCGCCATCACCGCGCCGAAGGGGACGTAGCCGCCGATCTCCCGCAGCGCGTGCGGCATCTGCGCGACGGGGAAGTACAGGCCGCTGAAGAAGAAGTTCAGCACCATGACGGGCACGCCCGAGCCGCTGGCGGCGCCGGCGGTGGGCGCCAGCGCGGCGACCACCAGGCCGAGGGCGAGGACTGCGGTGCTGCCGAGGACGAAGGACGCGATCACGGCGCCGATGTCGGACGGCGGCCTGACGTGGAAGGCGAGCCGGCCGACGGCGATGATCAGCGCGACGCCGACCGTGATCAGCGCGGCCATGACCGTGAGCAGCGCGGCGAGCATCCCGGCGACCGGCACCGGGCTGACCGACAGCCGCCGCAGGATGCCCTTCTCGCGCAGGCTCGCCATGTTCATCGGCAGCATGACGCAGCCGAGGAAGAGCGGCACCATCGCGGCGATGGTCGGCACGTAGACGTCGATGACGCTCCTGCCGCCCAGGGAGTCGGAGTCGGTCCTGAAAGCGGGGATGTTGCCGAAGAGGATCACCATGCCCAGCGGGAAGAGCAGCCAGAACACGGCGGCCGGCTCGCGGAGCAGCAGCCTGGCCTGGGTGGCGGTCAGCGCGCGGAAGCCCTGGCGGGTCATGCGCGGAACGGCGGGTGCGGACGGTGCGGTGGGTGCGCTGGGTGCGCTGGCGCTCATCGGGGTGTCCTTGTCTGTGGCGGCGCGGAGGATACGGGGATGCGGGACGGCGGCGGCCTACGGGCGAGGGCGGGCCGGCGCGGGAGAGGCCGGGCGGATACGGGCCTACGCCCCGCTGTCGTCACCGGTGAGCGCGATGAACGCGTCGTCGAGGGTCGCCTGCTCCACCCGCAGGTCCGCGGCGATGATGTGCCGCCGGGCGAGCAGCGAGGTGACGGCGAGCACGAGATTGCCGTCGCCGGTGATCTCGACCTGCGAGCCGTGCCAGGTCAGGGTGCTCACCTCGGGCAGCTCACGCACCAGGGCCTCGTCGAAGCCCGTCGAGGGCCGGAAGCGCATCCGCTGGGTCCGGTCGCCGCGCGCGGCCAGCCCCGCCGGGGTGTCGACGGCCACGACCCGGCCGGCGTCGATCAGTGCGACCCGGTCGCACAGCCGCTCGGCCTCCTCCATGAAGTGGGTGACCAGGACGACGGTGACGCCGGACGCCCGGACCTGCTCGACCAGGTCCCAGGTGGTGCGGCGGGCGTGCGGGTCCAGGCCGGTGGTCAGCTCGTCGAGGATGACCGCCCGGGGGCTGCCGACCATCGCCAGCGCGATCGCGAGGCGCTGCTTCTGGCCGCCGGAGAGCTTCTTGTAGCGGGCGTCCGCCTTGGCGCGCAGGCCGAGCCGGTCCAGCAGCTCGCCGATGTCGGCGGGCCGCCGGTGGAACGACGCGAACAGGTCGAGGATCTCGCGGACGGTGAGCCTCTCCGGCAGCCCGCTCTCCTGGAGTTGGACGCCGAGCACCTGGCGGAGCGCGTCGCGCGCGCGGGCCGGGTCGTGGCCGAGTACGGACACGGTGCCGCCGTCCGGGACCCGCAGGCCCGACAGGCACTCGACGGTGGTGGTCTTGCCGGCGCCGTTCGGGCCGAGAACGCCGAAGATCTCGCCCTGTTCGACCGTGAACGAGACGTCGTGCACGGCGGTGACGTCGCCGTAGCGCTTGTGGAGCCCGTCGACCTCGATGACCGTCATGCCGTGCGCCTCTTCCCGTCGGGTTCTTCCCCGGTGGACGGCGCGTGTTCGCCGTCGTGGAGAAGCCTCCCGCCGCGGCGCGGGCGGGCGGATCGACCACCGGGGCGGGGCGCGGGCGCGATGGGTGGACGCGGCCGTCCACCGATCGGTTGATGCCCCGCGCCCAGAGCCGTACGGCCGTCGGGGGGCGGTACGGCTCAGGGCGCGGGGTCGAAGACGCGGGCGGTGCTGCGGAAGCGCGCCCGGTAGGTCGTCGGGGCCACCCCCAGGGACTGCTGGAACGCGCGGCGCATGGACTCCGCCGAGCCGAACCCGGCCTGCTCGGCGACGGTGTCCACGGCGTCGTTGCCCGCCTCCAGCAGGGCCTGGGCCGCTTCCAGGCGGACGGACTCCGCGTACTGCCCGGGGCTCAGTCCGGTCTCCGCGCGGAAGAGCCGGCCTAGGTGGCGGGGGCTGACCCCGGCGGCGCGGGCGAGGTCGTCCATGCGGTGGGCCGCGGCGGGGTCGGCGCCCACCGCGTCCATGACCTGGCGCAGCGCCGGGTGCCGGGCCTCGCGCGGCACCAGCCGGGCGCTGAACTGGGACTGCCCGGCCGGCCTGGCCATGAACACCACGAGCTGCCGGGCGACGGCCCTGGCCAGGTCGGCGCCGTGGTCCTCCTCGACCAGCGCGAGCGCGAGGTCGATGCCCGCGGTGACGCCCGCCGACGTGGTCACCCGCCCATCGCGGACGAAGAGCGGGTCGGGCTCGACGGACACCCGCGGGTAGGCGGCGGCCAGTTCGGCCGCGAGCTGCCAGTGGGTCGCCGCGCGCCGGCCGTCGAGCAGGCCCGCCTCGGCGAGCAGGAACGCGCCCGCGCAGACCGAGGCGACCCGGCCGGAGCGGGCCGCGAGCGCCTCGACGGTGCCGGTCAGCGCGGGGTCGCCGACGGCCTGCCGCCAGTCGGCGCGGCCGGGGACGACGAGGGTGCCGAGCCGGCCGGGGAGCGTGTCGGCCGCGCTGTCGGCGCCGATCCGCACGCCCGCGGAGGTGCGTACGTCGGCGCCCGCCGCGCTGACGATCCGTACGTCGTAGCGGGCGCCATGGGCGTTGGCGGTGGTGAAGACCTCGACCGGGCCGGTGACGTCGAGGAGTTGCACCTGGTCGAAGGCGAGCACGGCGACCAGGTGGCGGGGGCGCGCGGCGGCCCGGCCCGTAGCCCCCGCCGTTCCGGGCGCACCCGGGGTTCCGGGCGCCCCCGGGATTCGCGTCATCGGCCTCACTCCGGCCACGGCGAGTCGAGGATCGTGGTGACGAAGTCGCCGCGCTCGAAACCGGGGACGTACGCGGCCAGCACGTCCGCCTTGACGTTGCCGAAGGTGGTCTCCGGCTTGGAGCGGATGCCCTCGGTGAAGGCGGCGAGGATGCGGCGCTTGAAGTCGGGGCGGGGGTGCAGCGCGACGATCGCGGCGCGGTCGGCGTCGCTGATGTCGCGGTAGCCGATGCCGAGCACGTCGTACTCCACGCCCGCGGTGGTCAGCGCGACTTCGGGCTCCATGTGCTCCGGGATGCCGGGCGTGGTGTGCAGGGCGATCGCGGTCCACACCCGGCGGACGCTGTCCTCGGGGACGCCGTGGGCGTGCAGGAACCGGCGGGCCTCGTCGGCGCTGTCGACCTCGAAGCGGCGGCCGCTGTCGTGGAACCGCTCGCCGAGGCCGAGGTCGTGGAACATCGCGGCGACGTAGAGCAGTTCGGGGTCGAAGCTCAGGTCGCGGCGGCGGCCCTGGAGGCTGCCGAAGCAGTAGACCCGCCGGGAGTGGTGGTAGATCAGCTCGGTCGCGGTGTCGCGGACCAGTTCGGTGGCCTCGCGGGCCAGGGCGGTGTCGGGGAAGCGGACGCCTGTCTGCTCGAGAGCCTCGGTCGTCATCGGTGTCACCTGCGCAGTTCTTCGATCGGCCGGCCTGCCGGTTCGCCGGTCCTCCGGATACGGCCGGGGTCCCGGCCGCCACTCCTCCAGGATCGGCTCGAACCCGTCCGCCCGCCATGGCCGTGGCGACCTGCTCCCCACAGATCCGGACATCGTGCCACGGACCCGGCGCGGCGAATACCAACGGCGTGTTAAGCCTTCGCCGGGGCCGGGACACCCGGGTGGGGCCGTGCTTCCATGGCGCCATGACCCCGTTGGTGAGGCGCCGCCACGTGGACTACGCGCGTGTCACGAGCACGGGCTGTCCCGGCGCGCGCTGACGCCTCCGCGCCGCCGCCCGGCAGCCGACCGCGTCCTTCTTCCGCGCCCCTCCCCCGCCCTCGGTACGCACCCGGGGCGCCTGCGGGGAGTCGCGTACGTCCAGCGGCCGGCCGTCACCGCCGCCGCGCCACACCGACACCGCAGGTCTCACACCGCGCACCACACGCCACACCCGCAGTGACACCGCACGCACGACAGCACCTGGGAGAGCCATGACCGAGCAACAGCCCGTCGACTCCGTCACCGCAGGGCACACGCCCGAAACCGCGGCCGCCGCGGCACAGGAGGAGCCGAACTGGTCGTTCGAGACGAAGCAGGTGCACTCGGGGGCCGTTCCCGACCCGACGACGGGGGCGCGGGCGGTGCCGATCTACCAGACGTCGTCGTTCGTGTTCCGCGACACCCGACATGCCGCGGACCTGTTCGCGCTGGCGGAGCCGGGGAACATCTACACCCGCATCCACAACCCCACCCAGGACGTCTTCGAGCAGCGGATCGCCGCGCTGGAGGGCGGGGTCGCCGCGGTGGCGCTGGCGTCGGGGCAGGCCGCGGAGACCCTGGCGATCCTGACGCTTGCGAGCGCCGGCGACCACGTGGTGGCGGGCGCGTCGCTCTACGGCGGGACGTACAACCTGTTCAAGCACACGCTGCCGCGGTTCGGGATCGAGGTGTCGTTCGTCGACCCGGACGACGTCGGGGCGTGGCGTGCGGCGGTGCGGCCGAACACGAAGGCGTTCTTCGCCGAGACGCTGGGCAACCCGCGCGGGAACGTGCTGGACGTGCGGGCGGTGGCGGACGCGGCGCACGCCGAGGGGGTGCCGCTGATCGTGGACAACACGGTGCCGACGCCGTACCTGCTCCAGCCGCTGCGGCACGGCGCGGACATCGTGGTGCACTCCGCGACGAAGTTCCTCGGCGGTCACGGCACCACCATCGCCGGGGTGGTCGTCGACGGCGGCACCTTCGACTTCGGGGCGCACGCCGACCGCTTCCCCGACTTCAGCACGCCCGACCCGAGCTACCACGGGTTGGAGTACTGGCCGGCGCTCGGCCCGGGGGCGTACGCGATCAAGCTGCGCGTGCAGTTGCTGCGCGACCTGGGTCCCGCGCTGTCCCCGCACTCGGCGTTCCTGCTGCTCCAGGGCGTCGAGACGCTGTCGCTGCGGCTGGAGCGGCACTCCGCGAACGCGCAGGAGCTCGCGGAGTGGCTCCAGGCACGCGACGAGGTCGCGGTGGTGCACTACCCGGGCCTGCCGTCCAGCGCCTGGTACGAAGCCGGGCAGCGCTACCTGCCGCGCGGCGCGGGCGCGGTCCTCGCCTTCGAGCTGCGCGACGGAGCGGAGGCGGGCAAGCGCTTCGTGGACGCGGTGCGGCTCTTCAGCCATCTGGCGAACATCGGCGACGTGCGCAGCCTGATCATCCACCCGGCCTCCACCACGCACAGCCAGCTGGACGAGGAGCAGTTGGCGGCCACCGGCACCTCGGCCGGCCTGGTGCGGCTGTCGGTCGGCATCGAGAACGTCGCGGACCTCAAGGCGGATCTGGACGCCGGGTTCCGCGCGGCCAAGGCCGCGTCCTGACCGTGCCGGGGCGCATGGCCGCGGAGGTCCCCCTGCCGCCCGCCTCCGGGGCGTGGCGGCCGGGGGACCCGCCCGGGCGGCGCCGCTGGCACCCGCTCTCCGACCCGCTGCCGCTGGAGGCGGGCGGTGAACTGCCGGGCGTGCGGCTGGCGTACGAGTCGTGGGGGCGCCTCGCGCCCGACGCGTCGAACGCGGTGCTGGTGCTGCACGCGCTGACCGGTGACAGCCATGTCGCGGGTCCGGCCGGGCCCGGCCATCCGACCGCCGGGTGGTGGGACGGGCTGGTCGGGCCCGGCCTCGCGCTGGACACCGACCGCTTCTTCGTGGTGGCGCCGAACGTCCTGGGCGGCTGCCAGGGCAGCACCGGACCGGCGTCCGCGCGGCCGGACGGCCGCCGGTGGGGCAGCGCCTTCCCGTTCCTGACCCAGCGCGACCAGGTCGCGGCGGAGACGTCCCTGGCGGACGCGCTGGGCGTCGAGCGGTGGGCGCTGGTGGTAGGCGGGTCGATGGGCGGGATGCGGGCGCTGGAGTGGGCGGTGGGCCGGCCGGAGCGGGTCGGGTCGCTGCTGCTGCTCGCCTGCCCGGCGGCGGCGAGCGCCGAGCAGATCGGGTGGGCGTCGGTGCAGCTGCGGGCGATCAGGGCGGACCCGGGCTGGCACGGCGGCGACTACCACCACGCGACCCCCGGCGGCGGCCCGCACGCCGGGCTCGGGCAGGCCCGGCGGCTGGCGCACCTGACCTACCGCAGCGAGCCCGAGCTGCGGGAGCGGTTCGGCCGCGCCGCGCAGCACGCCGAACGCCCCTGGCACGGCGGCCGGTACGCGGTCGAGTCGTATCTCGACCACCACGCGGACAAGCTGGTCCGCAGGTTCGACGCGGGCAGCTACGTGGTGCTGACCGAGGCGATGAACGCGCACGACGTCGGGCGGGGGCGGGGCGGCACCGCGGCGGCGCTGCGCCGCGTGACGGCGCCGACGCTGGTGGCCGGGGTGGACTCCGACCGGCTCTATCCGCTCGCGCAGCAGCGGGAGTTGGCGGCGGGCATCGCGGGCGCGGACCGGATGCGGACGGTCCGCTCGCCGTACGGGCACGACGGCTTCCTGATCGAAGTGGATCAAGTGGCGTCGCTGGTCGGCGAGCTGACGGCGGGTCTCCGGCTGCCGTATCCGGACCGGGAGCAGCCGGACCGCGGTGTGGCGAAGGGCACGTGACATGCGTTGACGTGCACATTCCTACGCCCGTACGCTGATGGTTCGTGAAGGTGTGAGGAAGCCGGTGGGAATCCGGCGCGGTCGCGCCACTGTGTACCCGGTCGCCTCCAGGGGCGTTCCGGGAAGTCAGACACTTCGCCGTCACGAAGCCCCATATGACCGAGGGACGCAGCATCCCCGAAGGAGGCACCACCGTGAGTTCTCTGTCCACCCACACGTCGTCCGACGCCACGCCGGTCGTCCTGCCCGTCTCCAAGGCCGTGCTCTGGCTGGCCGGCACCACGATCCTCGCGCTCGCCGTGTACTACTTCATCGGCGTCGACCAGGGCGCGGTCTCCGTGTTCGGCAGGGACATGCACATCCACGAGTTCGTGCACGACGCGCGGCACTTCCTCGGTTTCCCCTGCCACTGACTTCCCTCACGGCAGGCGGACAACTCGACATGGAGAAGCGACTCATACTGCGCGGCGTGCTCGCCGGCGCGATCGCGGGGCTGCTCGCGTTCGTCTTCGCCCGGATCTTCGCCGAACCGCAGATCAACAAGGCGATCGACTACGAGAGCGGGCGGGACGCGGCGCAGAACGCCCTCGACAAGGCCGCGGGCCTGCCGGTCTCCCCGGCCGGCCCCGACCTGTTCAGCCGCACCGTGCAGGCCGACGTCGGTATCGGCGTGGGGCTGATCCTCTTCGGCGCCGCGATGGGCGCCATCTTCGCGGTGGTGTACACGGTGTGCCTGGGCCGGGTCGGCAACGTCCGGCCGCGCACCCTGGCGCTGCTGGTGGCCGGCGGCGGCTTCCTCGGCTTCTACCTGGTGCCGTTCGTGAAGTACCCGGCGAACCCGCCGGCGATCGGGCACGAGGACACCATCAAGGCCCGCACCGGGCTCTACCTGATCATGGTGGTCTGCTCGATCACGCTGCTCGCCCTGGCGGTGTGGCTGGGACGGCGGCTCCAGGAGCGGTTCGGCACGTGGAACGCCACGCTGCTCGCCGGCGCGGCCTTCCTGGTCGTGATCGGCGTGGTGATCGGCCTGCTGCCGGCGCTGGGCCATCTCGCCACCAACCGCGAGCAGTACGGCAACCACGGCACCGAGACACCGGTGCCGCTCACCGACCCGCACGGCCGGATCGTCTACCCGGGCTTCCCGGCGGACGTGCTGTTCAAGTTCCGGTTCTACTCGGTGGCCGCGCAGTTGCTGCTCTGGTCGGCGATCGGGCTGGTCTTCGGGCCGCTGGCGGAGCGGGTGCTGAGCCCGGCGCCGGCCGGCCGGGCCGTCCGGGCGCCCCGGACCGACCCGGTGGAGGCGTGACGGCGCGCGCCGCGCACGGCCACCCGGCCCTTCGGTGACATGGTGGCGCGGTGAACGACGATGACGTGAGGGCGGCCCTGGCGGAGCTGGGGCCGTTCTTCGCGGTCGAGGCGATCAAGGCGGTCGAGCCGGTCCAGGCGGCTGAGAGGGCCGAGGCGGCCGACGAGGGCCCCGGCCCGTGGCGGTCGATGGCCGAACTCGCCGACCCGGCCGACCCGGCCGACGGAAGCGGGGTGCTGGCCGCGCGGGTGGCCGCCGTACGGGGGGTGCTGGCGGCGGGCGGCGGGCAGCCGGCGGAGGCGGTCGAGGAACGGGTGGCCGCGTCGGTGGTCCATCTCGGCCTGGTGGCGCGGCTGCTGTCCCCGTACCTGGCGCTGGCGGTGCTGTACGGGCGGGTGCCCGGGCGGGTGCGGCTGGCCGATCTGCGCTGGCGGCCCGCCCTCGGCGGACCGTACCCGCTGGCGTTGCCACTGCCGCTGCCGCCCGGGACGAACCACATGCCCGGGACGGCCGCGGATCGTACGGGCGCTGACCTCGGTACGGGCGCTGACCTCGGTACGGGCGCTGACCTCGGTACGGTCACGGACGTCGGTACGGGCGCGGACCTCGCGGCGCTCGCCGACCGGTTCTCCGCCGCGCTGTGCGAGGGCGCCGTGCGCGAGGTCGAGTCGGCGTGCGCGGGGTTCCGCGTGTCGCCGCACGTCCTGCGCGGCAACACCGCGTCCGCGGTGAACGGCGCGGCGCGGATGATCGCCGCCGCGCGCCCGGACGCCGCCGCGCGGGCCGAGGCGCTGACCGGGCTGCTGCTGGAGCGCGGACGCTTGCGCGGGAGCGGACGGCGTACCCCCGGTGGCGGGTTCCGGCGCAACAGCTGCTGCCTGATCTACCGGGCGGCGCCCGGGCACGCGGGCGCGTTGTGCGGGGACTGTGCGCTCTCGCGTGTCCCCGTGCGCCCGGGATGAGCCTGGTCGGAGCGATGGGAGGACGCCGACGCCCGCTTGTTGCAAGCGAGTCGCAACAAGTAACGTGTCGCGTTGAGAAGTCCCCGTCCCCTCGCAAAGGACCCCACGTTGAGTTCCACCATCGAGGCCCCCTCCGCTCCGGTGTCCCGCCTGCACCGGATATCGGCGTCGATGTCGCGCGCCGAATGGACCCGGTTGGGCGGCATGGCCGCGTTCATCGTGGCGCTCCACGTCATCGGCTGGTTCACCCTCGCCGTGATCGTCGCACCGCACCACTACAAGACCGGCACCGGGGTGTTCGGCGTCGGCATCGGGGTGACCGCCTACACGCTCGGGATGCGGCACGCCTTCGACGCCGACCACATCGCGGCCATCGACAACACCACCCGCAAGCTGATGGGCGAGGGCAAGCGGCCGCTGTCGGTGGGCTTCTGGTTCTCCCTCGGCCACTCCTCGATCGTCTTCGCGCTGGCCTTCCTGCTCTCCATCGGCATCAAGTCGCTCGCCAACCCGGTCGAGCAGGACAACTCCGGCCTGCACAACGTCACCGGCTGGGTCGGCACCACCGTCTCGGGCACGTTCCTGTACGCCATCGCGCTGGTCAACCTGCTGATCCTGGCCGGGATCTGGAAGGTCTTCCGGCGGATGCGGCACGGCGAGTTCGACGAGGCCGCGCTGGAGGACCAGCTCAACAACCGCGGCTTCATGAACCGCCTGCTCGGCCGCCTGATGAAGTCGGTCACCAGCCCCTGGCAGATGTACCCGATCGGCCTGCTCTTCGGCCTGGGCTTCGACACCGCCACCGAGATCGCGCTGCTCGTGCTGGCCGGCTCCGGCGCCGCCTCGGGCCTGCCCTGGTACGCGATCCTCTGCCTGCCCGTCCTCTTCGCCGCCGGGATGTGCCTGCTCGACACCATCGACGGCTCGTTCATGAACTTCGCCTACGAGTGGGCGTTCTCCAAGCCGGTCCGCAAGGTCTACTACAACCTCACCATCACCGGCCTGTCCGTCGCCGTCGCCCTCATCATCGGCACCGTCGAACTCCTCGGCCTCGTCGCCGACAAGGCGAACCTCCACGGCGCCTTCTGGGACTGGGTCGGCGGGCTCGACCTCAACATCGTCGGCTATGTCATCGTCGGCCTGTTCTTCCTCACCTGGGCCGTCGCCCTGACCGTCTGGAAGTTCGGCAACATCGAGGAGAAGTGGTCCACCGGGCTGCGTGCCACGGACACCCCCGCGGAATAGGGCGTGGCGGCCGGACCGGCAGGTCCGCTACGGTCAGATCCCGGCCTCGAAGTGCCGGGTCCCAGGGGGGTTGATGCCGCGGTGACCGGGTTCGACGGGAGCGGGTTCGACGAGAGCGGGCGCTCGATCTGGTCGGGGCGGGCCGTCGCGTACGCGGAGTCCTTCGCGGCGGTGTGCGCGTATCCGATCGGGGACCTGCTCGACGCCGTCGGGGCCGGTCCCGGCGTCCATCTGCTGGATGTCGGCACCGGGTCGGGGAACGTCGCCGCGGCGGCGTACGCAAGGGGCGCGCGGATCACGGCCGTCGACGCCGAACCGGGCATGGTCGAGCTCACCGCGCAGGCGGTGCCGACGGCCGACGTCCGTGTCGCCGAACTGCCGGTCCTGCCCTTCGCCGACGCCACCTTCGACGCGGTGACCGCCAACTTCGTGCTGGACCACGTCGGCCGGCCGCGGCGCGCGCTGGCCGAGCTGAACCGGGTGACCCGGCCGGGCGGCCGGATCGCGGTGACGGTGTGGTGCGTGCCGGCCGGGAGCGGGCAGGCCCTGCTGGGACGGGCGACCGAGGCCGCCGGCGTGCGGCGCCCACCCCACCGAGCGGTGCTGCCGCCCGAGACCGACTTCCCGCGCACCGAGCGGGGCCTGCTGGACCTCCTGCCGGCCGCCGGCCTCGCCCACCCCTCTTGCCGCACCCTCGCCTGGGATCATCTGACCTCCGCCGGGCAGTGGTGGCAGGGCGCGGCGTCGGGCGTCGGCTTCACCGGTCACCTCATCGCCGCCCAACCGGCCGCGACCCGGGCGGAGATCAAACGGCACTTCGATCTGCTCAGTGCGGGGTTCACCACTCCCGACGGCCGGCTCGCCCTCCCGCACCAGGCCCTGCTCGCCGGCGCGACCGCCCAGCCGGGACCCGTACCGGTACCCCGGACCGGTTGACCGTCCCCGGCCGGGCCGTCGCCGGGCGGTCTCTCACGGAACCGGCCCTGTCGCTCCACGCGTCTTGTGTGCCATGGCTTCCGACCGGCAGCAGGACCACGCGGGCGGGTCCGAAAGCGTCCGGCCAAAGTCGCCCGCCACGCCCACCACCCTCGCCGCGCCCGGCGAGCCCGCCCTTCCCGTCCCCAAGAGCCGAGCGGACACCCGGGGCGAGGAGTTGGTCGGAGAGGCCACGGAAGGCGGGCCGATCATCGTCGTCACCGCCATCGCGCTCAAGCCGCGCGTCCGCGACGCCCTCGCCCAGCGCCTCGGTCCCGGTCACATCCTCCTGGACATCCGCCACGCCGGACCGGACGCCGACATCGTGCTCATCCCACCCGCCAGCGCCCAGCTCCTCGGCCACCTGCGCCGGCAGTTCCCCCAAGCGCGCATCCTCGCCACCGAGTTCACCGACGACAGCTACGGCGCCGACTTCCGGGGCCCCATCAGCCACATCCTCGACAGCGACATCGACGGGTACTTCATGGCACCGACCCTCGACGACCTGGCGCGCGTCACCCACAGCGCCGGCCGAGCCGTTGCCGGAGCCCTCGCCGGCGGCACGGGAAGCGGCTCGCGGCGTCCCGTCGACTTCCTTGCGGCCAACCGGCGCCTTCTGCTGGAGAGCGGCCACGCGGCCGATCCGAGTGCGGTCGATCCGAGCCCCGCCGAACCGAGCCCCGCCGAACCGGACCAGGCCGATCCGGACCAGGCCGACGCCCCCGCGGAGGGCGGGGTCACGATCGATCTCGACGCGTGGGCCCGCACGCTCGAAGGCAGCGCGCCGATCCTGGCGGGCCTGGCATGGCCGCTGATCCTGCAGTTCCTGCGGCAAGGTGTGCCGGTCACCGTCGTCGGCGGCCCGCCCGGGAGCTGGACCGACCGGGCACGCGCGGCAGGGGTCCAGGTCCGTTCCTCGTCTCGGCGGCTCCCCGGCTGACGTGCGGGCGCCGGGCACCTGGTGCCGGGGCGGGACCCACGAGCCTCACAGGGGGTTGAGGCGAGCCTTGAGCAGGCAGAACTCATTGCCCTCGGGGTCGGTCAGGACATGCCACGACTCCTCCCCCGTCTGGCCGATGTCGGCCGGGCGCGCGCCCAGCCCCAGCAGGCGTTCGAGCTCGGCGTCCTGGTCCCGGTCGGTGGCGTTGACGTCGATGTGCAGCCGGGACTTCCCGGGCTCCGGCTCGTCCCTGCGGCTGAGGAAGATCGTCGGCTGCGGACCGCCGAACCCTTCGCGCGGCCCGATCTCCACCGAGCCGTCGTCCTCGCGATCGAGCACGACGAAGTCCAGGACCTCGCACCAGAACCGCGCCAGCACCTCGGGGTCGCGGCAACCCAGCACGAGTTCACCGATACGACACGCCATCACGCAACCTGCTCTCAGCCAGGGAACCGCGGGGGAACCGCCGGGGAACCCTCTCGCCCACCCGTGGGCGCCCGGCGGAAACCAACCCCGCGACCGTACCGGACCGGCCGAGCGCGGGCGAAGCGATTTCGGGGCCCGCCCGCCAGGACGTCGGTGCGGCCGATACGAATGTCGAGAGCGCGGTCAGGCGAAGGTGATGACGCTGCGCCCGTGGGCGGTGCCCGCGTCCATCGCGTCGAGCACGGACGGCGCCTGTTCGAGGTCGACGGTGCTGATCTCGGGGAGGATGCCGTGCTGTACGGAGAACGCCAGGGTGTCCCGCAGGTCGTGGGGCGAGCCGGACGGGTTCGCCACGATGTGCAACCGGTTGAGGATCATCAACTGGGCGGGCGGGGAGAAGGGTTCCGTGTTGTAGCCGCACAGCACGAGAGTGCCGTCGGGCGCCAGCCCGCTCATCGCCGCGACGGCGGGCGCGTTGGAGGGAGCCGCGTTCAGGACTACGTCCGCGCCGCCGTCCCACGCCCGCAGGGTCTCGCCGGGGTCCTGGTCGTCGGTGGCGACGAACAGCTCCGCGCCCAGTGCCTTGGCGGCGTCCTCACCGCGCCGCGACCGTGCGACCACCGCGACGCGGGCGCCCATCGCCACGGCGTAGCGGATCGCCAGGGCGCCGATGCCGCCGGCACCGACCACGGCGACCCTCGACGAGGCGGTCGCCCCGCCCTGCCGCAGGCCGTTGAAGGCGGTCAGACCCGCACACATCAGGGGTGCGGCGGCGATCGGGTCGAGGCCGGCCGGAAGGGGCGTGGCGAACCCCTCCTTGAGGACGGTGTACTCGGCGTACCCGCCGTCGACCACCACCCCCGTGATCCGCTTGCGCGGGCACAGGATCGGCTCGCCGCGCGCACAGTAGTCGCAGTGGCCGTCCGAGTCGTGGAGGAACTGGCCCCCCACGGCGGTCCCGACCTCGGGCCAGCTCACCCCCGGGCCGAGCGCCGCCACCACCCCGCTGATCTCGTGCCCGGGGACGACCGGGAACGCGGCGAACGGGTACTCGCCCTTGAGCAGGTTCAGATCCGAGTAGCAGATGCCGCACGCGGTGACCTTCACCAGCAGCTCGCCGGGTCCGGGTTCGGGGACGTCACGCGTGGTGAGGGCGAGCGGTTCGTGAACTCCTGTCGCAACAGCGGCACGCATCAAGTCCTCCAGAGATCGAGCCAGTCCGCCGGCCCGCGATACTCCGCGCCGCTCCTCGGCGCTCCTCGGCGCTCCTCGGGCCCTTCACGGTGGGCTTCAGCCCGGCACCCGGAGACCCCGCGCAGCCGTTCCCAGGCTAGAACGGACATAACGGGCACGCATGCTGGAGCGAGCCCGCCCATGTGCCCGCCCCTCGCCGCCCGCTTCCGACCCCACCGCGGGGGTCACGGCGGCGCCCGCACCACGCCCCGGCCACCGCCGACGCGTCCTGCACCGCGCGATACCGCGCGCAAGCCTCCCTCGGTGAAGGCCGGGCAGAGCGACCGAAGCGCGGGGACAGCCCGACGGGCTCGCCCCTCGGGCTGTCGGGGCCGTGCCGGCGAAGCCGGCTGAATCGTCGGCGCGACCAGGGTGCGGCGTGGCCAGGGTGCGGCCATGGCTGTCATGGATGTCCGCAACGATTCCAAGGGTGAGGAACTCGGACACCTCGAAGATCAGCCGGTGGCCGTCTTTCCATGCGGGCGCCAACCCGAACGCCGTGGCAAACCCCCGGATCGGGTCCGACCCGCCACACCACTTCCGGAGACGCAACCGTCGCCGGTGCCGTGGGGATATTCGCTGGCGCTGCCCGTGTGCCCGGATGCATCGTGCGTCCTTGGGTATTCCGAGGCGGGGAGGACGGCGTGAAGACGAGACTGCGCGTGTTGCGTGTCGGCAACCGCAGATGCGCGTGGACAGCCACGATCGGCCATGTGCCGGGCGATGGCGACTGCCACCGGGTCATCCGCTTGCGTGTGTGGGGCTCCGGGAAGAACGGCCGAGTGCTGCAGGTGGACCTGCTGTCGAAGACCCCGTCGGGACCCTGGGGCGCCTGCGCGACGGACGGCGCCCATCCGACCTCCCGCGATGTGCGGGCGGTCGTCGAATACGCGCTGGCCCACGGATGGGAGGCTGACGAGGTCGGAGGGACGTTCCTGCTGACCGAGAACGAGCACGCCGCAGCATTCGAGCTCGCCGACTTCCTGATCACTGATCGAGTTCGGGACCCGGACGCGCCGGACCCGAGCGCGCGGGTGCTCGCGCTGCCGCGCGGTGTGTCTGCTCGGTGACCGCGCCGGACGTCAGCCGCACGAGCCGATCACGGTGGTCCGGGCGGCTGGTGGTCGCGTCACCGGCCGGGCCTGAGTGAGCGTGGCTCGAAGATGGACGATCTCCTCGTGCCGGGCCGAGAGCCGGGCGAGTGCCGGGGCGCGGAATTCGGGCAGGTCCCCGTTCGCGTTCTCCGACGCGACCAGGCGTGCCTTGAGCCCAGCCACCGGCCCCGACAGGTAGTGCGCGGCCGCGGTGTGCAGCACCTTCCGCAGCGTCGGGGTCGTCCCCGCCGGCCGCGCCGGACTCGGCCCGCCGCCAGATCCCGGGCCAGGCGCTCCGAGGGCCCAACCGGCGGCGCAGGTCCTTCATCCGCATCAGGCACAGCTCCGAGGCCCGCACCCCGACGATGTAGATCAACGTCGACATCACGTGGTCCCCGCACGCCACCGCCTCCTTGCGGGCGTGCGCCGACTCCCGGCCGCCGGCGGCGGCGAAGAACCCGCCGACCGCCCGCGTCGACGGCGGCACCCGCAGGACGAAGTCACGGCGGTGTGGGTGCCGGTTGAACGGGTCGATCGGCGAGTCGACCGCCGCCCCGAACCGCCGGACGATCCCGCGCGCGGAGCGCTGCTCCCGGAACGCGAAGAAGCGGTCGATCCGGCTCAGCGGCCCCGGGGAGGAGAGGGGGACCGTCGGGACGCGCGGGCGCCGCCGATCGACGGATCAGCCGCGCTCGGGGGATGCCTCGCGCAGGTCGATCGAGGAGGACGCGAACTCGCCGGCGAGGCTCAGCGCCTCCTCCTCGCGTTCCTCGGTGGGGGTGAGCCGGCTGCTGCTGGTGCGGGGGATGCCGAAGAGGGCCAGCAGCGCGGCGAGCAGGAAGAAGGCACCGCCCAGGCCGAAGGTCCAGACGAAGGCGCTCTCGGTGGGGAGCGAGACCGGCCCGGTGGGCAGGCGGTGGGTGGCGACCTGGCTCGCGAGGATCGTGACGACGAGCGCGCTGCCGATGGCGCCGCCCACGGTGCGCATGATGGAGTTGATCGAGTTGGCGACCCCGGTCTCGTGCGGGCCCACGTTCATGACCAGGAGCGTCGGCATCGACGCGTACGCGACGGCGATGGCCGCGTTGCAGATGATGACTCCGACGATGACCTCGGCGGTCGTGTCGTGGAGCACGGCCAGCAGCGCCATGCCGACCAGTCCGATGACGCAGGCCAGCAGCAGGACCAGTCGCGGGCCTATTCGGGCGACGAGACGGCCGGCCAGCGGTCCGGTGAACATCGAGACGATCGCGCCGGGGAGCATGAAGACGACGCTGGTGCGCAGGATCGACGCGGTGAAGCCGTACCCGGCGACCGCGTCCGGGGTCTCCACGAAGTAGGTGATCCCGAGGAAGACGCTGAACATCGCGAAGCCGATGCACAGCGCGGCCAGGTTGGTCGCGAGGACGGGCCGGCGGACCAGCAGGGCGAACGCGACGAGGGGTTCGCGGGTACGGCGCTGCAGGACGATGAAGCCGGCCAGGATGACGACCGCGGCGACGAAGAGCCCGATGACCTTGACCGAGCCCCAGCCCCACGCGTGCCCCTGGGACAGCGGCAGGAGCAGGCAGACGAGCCCGACGCCCAGGACCGCGGCCCCGCGGTAGTCGACCCGGCCGCCCTGGCCGGGCAGCCGCGGGATCGCGATCGCGGAGAGGACGAGCACCACCACGGTCATGCCGACGCAGAGCCAGAAGATCCGCCGGTAGTCGGCGCCGCCTTGTGTCAGCAGGCCGGTCGCGACGAGGGCGATCCCGCTGCCGACGCCCAGCGCGGAGGCGGTGACGGCCATCGCGCCGGTCAGCTTCTCCTTCGGCAGCGCCTGGCGCAGGACGCTGATCGCGAGGGGGAAGAGCCCGAAGCTCGCGCCCTGCAGGACGCGCCCGGCGATCAGCAGCTCGATGCTGTGCGTGACCGCCGCCAGGATGCTGCCGGCCAGCGTCACGACCAGCGCCGCGAGGATCACCCGGCGGTGCCCGAAGACGTCGCCGAGCCGGCCCAGCAGGGGCGTCACGGCGGAGGCGGTAAGCATGGTCGAGGTGGTGACCCACCCGACGGCGGTGGCCGACGCGCCCAGTTGCGTGCCGATCTCCGGCAGCACCGGGACCACCAGCGTCTGGATCATGGAGAGAAGGAAGACCGCCGCCGCCATGGTCACGACGACAAGGCGCGCCGGGACCGCGGGTTCGACCCCGGCCGAGGTTCGTTCATCAGGCATGGGGAGCACAGTAACGCGCGGACTCGACGGATGTCGATTATTGCCGACGCCCGTCGACAACACAGGACGGGAGGCTAGGATCGGGGCATGGCATCAGACACCGGCGTCCGTCCGGCCAGGCGGCGCGGCCGGCCGAGCAAGGGCGAGTTGCGCGAGGAGCGGATTCTCGACGCGACGCGGCGCCTGGTCGGCGAGCGCTCGATGGCCGACATCACCATCGACGAGATCGCCGCCGCGGCCGGCATCTCCCGGACCAGCTTCTACTTCTACTTCCCGACCAAGCAGGCGGTGCTCGCCGCGCTGATGGACCAGGTGTGGGAACGCCTCGGCCAGACCCACGTGTGGTTCGGCAGCGGGGGTCCCAGCCCGGACGAGCTGGGCGAACAGCTCCGGCGAGTGGCCGGGATATGGCAGGAGAACAGCAGGGTCCTCGCCTGCGCCATGCCCAGCGGGTTCGCCGGCGGCTACCCCCCGATGGAAGAGCTCATGGGCCGCGCGAAGCAGCGGTTCGTGGACGGCGTCGCGGAGAAGATCCGGCGCGACCGGACCGCCGGGCACGCCCCCGAAGGCATCGACGCCGCCGTACTCGCACGCATGGTGTCGGTCGTGCGCGACCACAGGCTCGCGGAGATCGTCGAACTGCCCGAGGCCGAACGGGAACGCGCCCTGGACGACCTGGCCGGGGTGATCCTCCGGATGATCTACTGACCCGCCACCGTCCGTCCGACCCACGCGCGTGACAGAGGGCCCGCGCGTGACCGCTGGTGACCGAGTGACCGCTGGTGACCGGTGGGAGCGACGGCCGATCCCGACCTGCCGAGGCTGACGCGAACCGGAGGGCGTCGGCCCTGTCGCGGCCCCAGGCCCCAGGCCCCGGGCCCCGGGCGCACACACTCGCCGCCCTGGATACGGCGCTCCGCCGGTCACGCCGAGACGCCGCTCCGGATGCGGGCGTCCGCGGCCTCCCGCAGGATGGCAGGGGCGCCGACGTCCCAGGTCGCGTCCGCGAAATCCCCGCCCCGACACCCCGGCCTCGGCCTTCCGGAGCACGACCCACCGGGCCGGAGCCGGAGCAGCGCGGCACCACCGGCGCCGGTGGTACGCGCATCCCCCGGCGCGTCTTGGCCGTGCCCGGCGGTATCGACCTGTTGCCGGCGCCGCCCGAGGGCCGCGCAGCGACCTGAACGCCCCTCCGCGGACGGGGAGTCGAGTACCCGGGCAGCGTCACCGGACCGTACCGCTCCCCGATCGACCCGCGGCGCGGCGCCGCCCGCGCTGACCGGACCGGCCGCGGCCCGGCGCCCTTCACAAGGAAAGAGGCACCCATGGAGATCACGATCGTCGGCGCGGGCAAGATGGCCCGCGGCATCGGCACGCGCGCCCTGGCGGGCGGCCATCGGGTCCGCCTCGTGGACAACACCAGGGCCAAGGCGGACGCTCTCGCCGCCGACCTCGGCGGGGGTGCGAGCGGCGCCGACTTCGACGCGCTGGACGGCGCCGACATCGTCGTGCTCGCCGTGCCGTTCGAGGCGGCGAAGAGCGTGGCCCGCGAGCACGCACAGGCCCTCGCGGGCAAGGTCGTGGTGGACATCTGCAACCCCGTGGACTTCTCCACCTTCGACTCGCTCGTCACCCCGCCCGGCGAGGCAGCCGTCTCCCTGATCGCGGCCGAGGCGCCGCGGGCCCGCTTCGTCAAGGCGTTCAACACGACCTTCTCGACCGCGCTGGTGGCGGGCGAGGTGGGCGGGCTGCCCCTGGACGTCTTCATCGCGACGGACGACGACGCGGCGCGGTCCGCCGTCACCGAACTCGTCAGCAGCGGCGGCCTGCGCCCCGTCGACGCGGGTCCCCTGCGCCGGGCCCAGGAACTGGAGGCGTTCCAGTTCCTGCACATGACGCTCCAGGACCGGCTCGGCCTGAACTGGTCCAGCGCGATCAAGATCCTGCCGTAGCCCCGAGCCGGCCCGCCACGTCCGGCGGTTCCGCGTACCTCGCTCCCCTGCACTCTGACTACGACGAGCCACCCGGGCTCGCGTCGGCGGGCTGATCGAGACCGGTGCCATCGCCCGTGTGACGGGGTGGGCCCTGTCCGCCGGAGCCGACCTGGCCGCAATGCCACCGCGATCGGCGCGCCCGCCGACTCCTCCGCCTCCGCTTCGATGTCCTCGACGCCGCTCGGCCGTCCCGCCCACGTCCCACGCGCCTACATCGCTGCGGCGGTCAGCAACGTGGCGCCGCCGGATGCACGAGCTCCGACCAGTACGGCGTGCTGCCGTCCCGGCGCAGCCGTCCGCTCCGAGCGGGTGCGGCCCCGCCCGTCCGGCGCGTGCCTCCGGAGCTGCCCCCGACTGCGCCTTCCACGTGTCGCCTACCGCTGCGGGACTGCGGCTTTGCTGCTCCGGTCACTTCAGGGTTGCGAGGGCGGCCCGTGCTTTGGGGGCGAGCAGGGGGCTGAAGTGGGGGTTGATGGCGAGGGCTTGGGTGAGGTCGTCGCGGGCTGAGGCGTTGTCTCCGAGGGATCGGTGGATCATCGCGCGGTGGTAGTGGAAGAGGGCGTTGCGGGTGCCTTGGGCGAGGGCCTGGTCGGATTCGGCGAGGGCTTCGGTGTCCTGGCCGTTGACGTGCAGGGCCCAGGCCAGGGCGTCGTAGGTGTCCATGAAGGGGCGGGTCTTGATGCCTTGTCGGGCGATGGTGAGGGCTTGCGCGGCGTTGCCGTGGTCGGCTTCGAAGAGGGCGGCGTCGGAGTCGAGGGCGACGCCGTTGGTGCTGAAGAGTTTCTGTTCGGCGCGGAAGACCTGGTACTGCTGTTCGGCCTGCCGGGTGCGGCCGAGGGACTGGTAGAGCTCGCCGAGTTGGAGGATGTACTCGGGCTGGGGAACCCGTCCCACGGCCTCGGTGAGGTCGGCGATGGCCGCGCCGGTCTTGCCGAGAGCGGTTTCGGCTCGGGCTTTGGCCTGGAGGAGGGCGGTGTAGGTGGGGGCGATCCGCAGGCCGGTCGCCGCCTGGTGGAGTTCGGTGGCCGGGTCACCGTTGTTGAAGGCGAGTTCGCCCAAATAGTAGTAGGCGAATGCCTGGTCGGCGGGGCCCGCGGAGTCGTCGAGGGCACGTTGCATGTCGGTCCGGGCGGTGGGGATGTCGCCGTTCAGTTCCGCGACGTAGGAGGCGCGGGACAGGGAGGGCGATCCGGGCCGGATGTCGACCATGTGCTGGACGGCGTCCGCGGCGTCGGAGTACCGGCCGAGTTGGGTGTAGGCGTCGGCGAGTGTGCCGTAGAGCGAGGAGTTGTACGGGTTGGCGGCGAGAGCCCGTTGTGACCAGGTCAGTGCCTGGGTGAAGTGGTGGCGGCCGGCTTCGAGGGCGGCCATGCCACCCATCGCGGTGAAGTTCCCCGCGGACTGCAGGGCCAGTGACCGTTTGAGGACGCCTTCGGCCTTGGGGTAGTACGTCGGGTCGGCGGTGGCCTTGGCCTGCTGGACGTAGTCGAGGCCGAGAGTGGCGAGCGCGACGGCGTCGTCCGGGGTCTGGCGCAGGTGGGTCTGGATGCCGGTGATGTCGGCGGCGAGGGGATCGGCCGGAGAGGCTGCCGCCCCTGCCTCGGCGGCAGGGGCCGCTCCGTGACCGGTCGGCGCGGCGGGCCAGGGGGCCAGTCCCACGCCACCGGCGAGGAACAGCCCGACTCCCAGGGCGGTGGTGAATCCGGCGGCCAGTACGGTGCGGCGCCGCGAGGGGCGCCTGCGAGGCGACGTGGTCAATTCCTGCTCCGGGTGGGTGTGACGGGGGCCGTCGGGTGGGGCGACGAAGTGGCGGCGCGGCCGGCGAGGGTGGCGTAGACGACGACGTTGTCGCGGTATCCGCCCTGCGCGTGGTCGTAGGAGCCGCCGCAGGTGATCAGGCGCAGGGCGGGGGCGCCGGTCAGTGCGTAGACCTGGCTGTCGGGGAAGTGGTCCTTGTCGTAGAGCCGCAGGGCACGGACGGTGAACGCGACGCGGGTGTGGTCCGCGCGGTCGACGGTGATCGCGTCCCCGGGGCGCAGCGAGGAGATGTTGTAGAAGGCGGCCGGGCCGGTCGTGGAGTCGACGTGGCCGACGATCACCGCGGCGCCCTGGTCGCCGGGCCGGGGCCCGTCACTCCACCATCCGACCTGGCTGGGCTGCTGGGGTGCGGCGAGGTGGCCGTCCTGCTGGACGTCGAGCCGGGTGAGCGGGTCGTCGAGGGCTATCTCGGCGATCCGGATACGGGTGGGCGGCGCGGCGGACGGTGCCGGTGCGGCCGCGCCCGCGGTCGGCAGGGCGGGCAGTGCTCCTATGTCCGGCGCGGCCCGCGGATGGGGCCGGGAGACGAGCCCCCAGGTACCGACCGCGGTCAGGACCAGTCCGGCGGTCACCGCCAGCGCGGCGGCGGTCAGCGGCAGGGTCAGCCCGCGCCGGGGCCGTCCGCCCTCCGGTGCGGAGGACGGACGGCCGGTGTCGGCGGGGCTGGTCACACCCGGCTCGTACGCCGCCGGCGCAGGGCCAGGACGCCGGCCGCGGCCAGCAGGGAGCCGCCGCCCAGGGCGCTCACGGGCACGATCGGGAAGCCGCCCTTGAAGGCGGTGCCGCCGAAGCCGGCGCCGACGCCGCCACCGGGCTGCACGGAGTCAGCCTGGTTCACCGCAGCAGTGTTGGGCAGCGCCACGTACGGGAAGGTGGACCCGGGCTGACGGTAGGGGGTGTTGACCCCGTCACCGGAGGCCAGTCCGGGAACGATCTTGCCGGTCTGCGCAGCGCCTTCGAGGGCCTGCAACTCGATGTCGACGACGTCGTCGTTCAGCCGACGGCCGTTGGGGAAACCGCCGAGGTCCTGGCCGAGCACGCCGAGCCGGTTGGGCGTGGCGGTCGGCGGGACGGACATGTTCAGCCGCAGTTCCTCGGACGGGGTGAAATTGGCCTTGTTCACGTCGGCGTTGAGCAGCTGCGAGTTGAGGTCGGCCTTGATCGGCCCGCACGCCTTGC
The DNA here is from genome assembly GCF_040702025.1 of Streptomyces sp. NPDC088194. Taxonomy (NCBI): domain Bacteria; kingdom Bacillati; phylum Actinomycetota; class Actinomycetes; order Kitasatosporales; family Streptomycetaceae; genus Streptomyces; species Streptomyces sp. NPDC088194. Next base: position 41,398 of record NZ_JBFBIV010000007.1, read on the forward strand.
AGACACCGGTCAGGAAGATCTCCACCAGGTCGTTGCGGGGGGTGGCGGGCGCCGGGATGCCGTAGATGCTCTGGATGAGCTTCGGCACGATCGGGTTCTTCACCGCGTTCACGACCGGCGTCACCGTGTGGTCCTGGTCAGGGTTGAGGGTGTTGAAGGCGTCCTTGTAGTTCAGCGGGACGACCACCTCGTTGACCAGCGGGTTGCCGAGCCGGGAGACCTGGTGCCAGCTCGTCGCACCGTCCTTGCCGGGCAGCGCCTTGGCCGGCGCGTCGGCGTTGACGGCGTCGTCCGCGCCGGAGTTGGCGGTGCGTTGGGAGGCGCTGCCGTGGGAGGCGGTGCCTTCGCTGCCCTTGCCCGCCGACGAGGCGACTTCCGCGCCCTGCCGGTCGGTGGTGGACCAGACGCCAATCACCGGATTGCGGGTGGCGTTGTGGTTCAGCGCCAGGTCCTTCTTGGGGACCTGGAGCGCGATGGTGTTGACGTTGTAGCCGGCGAGCGTGTTGTGGCCGGTCTCCTTGAGGTTGCCGCCGTACAGCAGGTCGAAGATCCGCAGGTCGAGGAAGAACGGGTCGGCCGCCTGGCCGGCGTAGGTCCGGCCGCCGCCCGGCAGCGCGACGGTGGCCTGCTTGCGCAGCGACGCATAGTCGGGCATCGACGCCTTGCCGACGTTCGACGGTGCCGCGGGCGCGTCCTTCAGGATCGTGCGGGTGTCGCCGTGGGCGTCGGTCTCCGTCAGGGTGTACGTCTGGCGGAAGTTCAGCGTCGGGTCGTCGAGGTTGTTGACGACGCCGGTGTTGTAGAGGAACTGGTTCTGGCCGTCGCGCAGGTGGTCGGTGAAGGACCAGGTGTAGGTGGTGTCGGCCTTGCCGTCGCCGTCACTGTCGATCTTGATGTTGTAGTGGGCGTCGTTCGCGAACGGGTAGAAGTTCGGGCCGCCGTTGGGCTCCTCGAACGGAATCCAGTTCGCCACCATGGTCACCGTGTCGGGGTTGTCCGGGCTGGTGAACGCGTACACGTCGGTGTTGTCGGCCTTCGGGTCACCGGCGATCAGCGGCGCCTCGCGGTGGCTGGAGGCGGAGCTGACGCCCGGGGTGAGACCGGCGACGGCAGCGGCGCTCAGCAGGGTCAGGGAGCCGATGGTCGCGAGCACACGCTCAGCGGGCCGGGCGAATATTCTGCGGCGCGGCAGGCGGGGACGATGCATGGGTCATCCGTTCGGGGCAGGCCGTGCCCCTTCCCGGAGCGCGGCGGCGGAGAGCAGAGACGCTCGAAGCCCCACACGGAAACCCTCACGGCCGCGCCGCCCGTGGGCGGCGGCTACTCGAGGACCCGCTCGTTGTGCGGCTTAAGCTCCATGTAAAGGCACCACGGGCGATCGGGGGTCGCAATCCGTCGCCGCCGAACGGGGGGGCGTTCCCCGCGGTATCGGGTCCATGCGGGTGGCGCCGGCACCGACCGAGCACGCGGCCTCGGTGGGCCGGCGTTCACTCGGCATCCTGCGCCTGCGGCGCGGTCACCGGGATCGAGGCGGCCCATCGCGTCTCGATGTGCGCGAACCTCCACACCAGCAGCGCGCCGGCCCACGCCACGGCGAACAGACCGACCACGACGAAGCCGACCGTGTTGAGATTCAGCGAGGAGACCCAGGACCAGAAGCCGCCGTGCAGGGCCAGCTTGTCGGCGAGCAGCGCGAGGAGTTCGACGGTGCCGATCACCAGGGCGACGGCCACCGACAGGCCGGTGATGGTGAGGTTGTAGTAGATCTTGCGGACCGGTTGGGAGAACGCCCAGCCGTAGGCGAAGTTCATGAACGATCCGTCGATGGTGTCCAGCAGGCTCATGCCTGCGGCGAACAGCACGGGCAGGCACAGGATGGCGTACCAGGGCAGGCCGGTGGCCGCGCCCGAGCCGGCCAGTACCAGCAGCGCGACTTCGGTGGCGGTGTCGAAGCCGAGGCCGAAGAGGAGCCCGACGGGGTACATCTGCCAGGGCTTGTCGATCGACCTCATCACCCGGCCGAGCAGCCGGTTCAGCAGGCCCCGCTTGTCGAGTTGCTCTTCCAGCGCCTGCTCGTCCAGTTGCCCCGCCCGCATCCTCCGCAGGACCTTCCAGATCCCCACCAGCACCACGAGGTTCACCGCGGCGATGGCATACAGGAACGTTCCCGAGACCGCGGTCCCGACCAGGCCGGTGACCGTGTGGAGCGTCGATGAGTCGTCCTGCAGCGGCCCGGCCAGGGATTTCACCCCGAAGGAGAGCAGGAGGGTGAGGCCGAAGACGATGCTGGAGTGGCCGAGGGAGAACCAGAAGCCCACCGACAGCGGGCGCCGGCCCTGACCCATCAGCTTGCGGGTGGTGTTGTCGATGGCCGCGATGTGGTCGGCGTCGAAGGCGTGCCGCATACCGAGTGCGTAGGCGGTGACACCGATGCCCAGACCGAAGGACTGCCCGCCCGCGCTGTAGTGCCCGGGCGCCACCACCGCGACGAGCGTGAACCAGCCCACGATGTGCAGGCCCGCGATGAAGCTTCCCATCGCGGCCAGACGTCCCCACTCGGGGCGGGTCATCAGGCGCGCCAAGCGGGCGAGACGCGAGGGAGAAGCTGCGGTGGGCGGGGCGGGGGGTGCGGTGGCGGCCATCGGCGCTCGTCTTTCGTCCGCAGGGGCGCGCTGGTGTCAGGGCACGAAGCTCCTTGTTGCAAGGTAGAGGCAGATACGACCACCAGGCAGGCGGTGTTAGCGCACACGGGGGGAGAGCCCGGCCGAGCCCCCGCGCGCTCGGGCGGCGCCCGTGGCCCACGGGCCAGGGCCCCGCGGGCGGCGTCCGAGAGCCGTGCGGTCGGCGCGAACAGGCCATGCATGGGGCCGACCGGGTCGTCCGGCAGGGCCGCGTGGGTGATCGGAGTGCGATGCCACGGCGTGGGAACCCCGCATCCGGTCATCACTCACTGCGTTGTCCCCTGCCCTCGAAGGTCGGCGTCCGATGGCGACGCCCACGGTGCCAGCGGACCAGGCCGAATGTCCGGCCACGCCCTGAGCACGGTGACAGGCCGCACGCACTGAGCTCCCCCGCTGCTCCAGGAGGCCATCCCATGACGAAGCGCCCGCTCGCCTGCCGGGTGGCGGCCACCGCTGCCGGCGTCACGTGGCTGCTCGCGGCAGCCGCGCCCGCCGCTCAGGCCCACCCGCTGGGGAACTTCTCGATCAACCACTACACCGGGTTCACGCTGCGCCCCGACCGCGTCGACGTCCTCGCGGTGACCGACACCGCCGAGATCCCCACGCTCCAGGCCGCCCCGAGCGTCGACAGCAACGGCGACGGAAAGCAGAGCGCGGCGGAGCGTTCGGCGTGGGCAGCCGCCCGCTGCGCCGAGACCGCACGCAAGCTCAAGGTCACCGCCCCGACGCGCTTGAACTGGACGGCGGCCTCCGTCACGTTCGCCTACCGTCCGGGCCAGGCAGGTCTGCACACCAGCCGGCTCGAATGCCGCCTGCACGCCCCGTTGAACCTGACGGCCGGTCCGGTCACACTGCGCGTCGCCACCGGCGCCGACACCAGCCGCGTCGGGTGGAACGAGATCACCGCGACAGGCGCCGGCACCCACCTGCGGCAGTCCACCGTCCCCCGGAAGTCGGACTCCGACGAACTGCGACACTATCCGCGCGACCTGCTCGCCACCCCCCGCGGCGACATCACCGCACAGTTCACGGCGGTCAACGGAGAGGGCACGTCGACCACCGCCGGAAGCGGCCCCTCCGTCCACAGCGGTGGCCTGACCGCACGGGTCGAGGCACTCTCCCAGCACCTCACCGCACTGACAGGGGCCCGGCGCCTCACCGTCCCCGTCGGTCTCCTGGCCGTCCTGCTCTCCATCGTCCTGGGCGCGGGACATGCCCTGCTGCCCGGACACGGCAAGACCGTCATGGCCGCCTACCTCGCCGGCAAGCGCGGGCGGACCCGCGACGCCATCACCGTCGGCGCGACCGTGACCGCCACTCACACCGCCGGCGTCCTCATCATCGGCCTGTGCCTCACCACCTTCTCCTCACTGGCAGGCGACACCGTCCTGAACTGGCTCGGCGTCGCCAGCGGCGCGCTGGTCGCCGTCGTCGGCGCGGGCCTCCTCCTCGACGCGACGAAGCGCGCCCGCAACCAGGCCCGCTCCTCACTCGACGACGCGGCGGCAACGGACCTGCCCCAACCCGCGCTCGTCGGCGCGAGCGGTCCGGCCGCGGTCGCCACCACTGCCCAGGACGCCCCGCCTCACAGCCACGACCACGTGCACGGCACCGCGGGCCACCACGCACACGACCGTCCCCACGACCGCGACCACCATGAGCAGGACCACGACCACGGTGTGGGCCACGCCCACGATCACGGACACGGAAAACCGCACCGGCATGGCCTGTTCGGACACCACCACAGCCACGCACCGACCCCCTCCGGCGCCCAACCCTTCACCACCCGCGGCCTGGTCGGTCTCGGCATCGCCGGCGGACTCGTTCCGAGCCCCTCGGCCCTGGTCGTCCTCCTGGGTGCCATCGCGCTGGGCCGGACGGCCTTCGGCGCCGGACTCGTCGTGGCCTACGGCCTCGGCATGGCAGCCACCCTCACCGGCGTCGGCCTCCTCCTCGTACGGCTCGGCGGCCGGTTGGGCGGCCTCAGTGACCGGCCGATATTCGCCCTTGCCCGCCGTATCGCCCCGCACACCGCGTTGCTGACCGCCGCACTCGTCCTTGTCGTCGGCCTCGGACTGATGGCACGCAGCCTGCCGACCGTCCTCTGACCAAACGGGAGCACGACATGATCCGCCGCCCGCTCGCCGCCGCTCTCACCACCGTCTTCGCCGCGGCCGCCCTCAGCGCCTGCGCGGGCCCCACGACCGGACCGCTGGACGCCCAGACCGCCACCCCCTCCCCCACCTGCCGGGTGCACCAGACCAAGCAACCCGCGCTCCCCTACACGGCGGGCGCCCACGCCGACACCATCTCCGTCCTCCAACTCATGCACTACTACACCGCCAACGGCACCAAGGCGTTCTGCGACGGCAAACCCCCCACCGACGCCGACCGCCAGTGGACGGACCTCTACACCAGGCTCGGTGGCGCGCCCGCTCACCTGTCCGCCCGGACCGTTCGCACCCCCTGAACTCCGTAAGCCCCCAAGCGCCTTCCCGACTGCTGCGGCGCCCGGCCGCAGTCCGGTTCCGGCCGTATGCGGCCCTCAACGGATGGACGCGGCGCACCGGGGGTACGCATAGCGGCGCCGCGGGAGCGTGAGGTCCGGCATCGATGCCCCGAGACCGCGTTCCCGCATCGTCCAGGGGGGTGAGGTCATGCCGACGACCGGACACGGGATTCTCGCGCTGATGGGCTCCGGCGAGACCAGCCCCACGATGGTGACGCTGCATCGGGAACTCGCCGCCCTGCTGCCCGCCGACCCGGACGCCCTGATCCTGGAGACGCCCTACGGGTTCCAGATCAACCGCGACGACATCTCCGCCCGCGCCCGCGAGTACTTCCAGCGCAGCGTGGGCCTGGCCACCGTCGTGCTTCCCGACGACGACGCCCCGGCGGGCGCCTCGGCGCATGCAGGCCCGGACGCCGCTCGCGACCACGTGCGCAGGGCCGACTGGGTCTTCAGCGGTCCCGGCAGTCCCTCCTACGCACTCGGCCGATGGGAGGCGCAGGGTCTCGCCGAGGTCTTCGTCGAACGGGTACGCCGGGGCCACGGCGTCACGGTGATGGCATCCGCGGCAGCCTGCACCGTGGGGCTCGCCGCGTTGCCGGTGTACGAGATCTACAAGGCCGGGCACCCGCCGCGGTGGCTGAGCGGACTCGACCTGCTCGGCCCTCTCGGCCTTCCGGTCACCGTGATCCCGCACTACGACAACGCCGAGGGCCGCACCCACGACACCCGCTACTGCTATCTGAGCGAGACCCGCCTCACCGCGATGGAACGCCAACTCCCCGACGGCAGCGCCGTCCTCGGCATCGACGAGCACACCGCGCTCGTCATCGACCTGGCGCACCGCCGAGCGCGCGTATGGGGACACGGCGTCCTGACCGTACGCCGCGGCGGCATCAGCACCACGGTCCCCGCCGGCACGAACTTCACGCTGGACGACCTGCGTGAACTCGTTGCCGGCGGCACGGCCGTGCCCATATCCGTACCCGGCCCGCACGAGGCCGGCGATCGACCGTCGGCGCAACCCGTACCCTCGCCCGTGACCCTCCAGGAAGCCGTCGGCGCGGCCGAGGCCCGCTTCGACACCGCGCACGGGATCGGAGACGCCGCAGGCATGATCGAGGCGGTGCTCGACCTGGACGCGGTGATCGCCGAGTGGTCCGCCGACACCGAGGAGGACGAGGGCGGCACGCAGTGGGCCCGGACCGTTCTTCGCGGCATGATCCGGCAGCTCGGCCCGGCCGCCCAGCAGGGCATGAGCGAACCCGCCCGCACCCTGGACCGGGTCCTCGGCCCCCTTCTGGAGCTGCGCCGATCACTGCGATCCCAGGGCGCCTACGAACTCGCCGACCGACTGCGCGCGGCCTTTGCCGCCGGAGGCGTCGAGATCCGCGACGGCGCCGAGCGCACCACGTGGCGGCTCACCGAGGACGAACGGCCGAGACCCGCCTCTCCCCACTCCACTCCGCCGTCGTACGGGTGACGTCCCGGGGCTCTCGACATGCCACTGCACATACTGCGCAATAAGGTCATGTCGCGGCCTCAGCGCGCCCCGTCGAACTGCGCACGGCCGCGACACCCGGCACCACTGCGTCGCCCGAACGCGAAGGCGGAGCTCCTCATGCACGACACCAAAGGTCCTGTCAGACGGGACGCGCCCGCTCCTCACGTTGCATCGCCACCGGTCCTCGTCGAGGCCCTCGTGCTGCGGCACGACCCGGTCGAAGGACTCGTCTACCGCCGACTCCTCGGCCGCCTCGAACATCGGGCCGATCCCGACGACACCGCCCGCGGACTCGCGTGTCTCGACGAGGACGACGACAACCACCTCGTGCACTCCACCAGTTGGCGGGCCACCGACGAAGGACACATCGTCCTGACCTACCTCGTCCACCCGGACCCCGAGCCGAGCCGCCCCGCGACAGCGGTGGCCCCGCCCGACACGATCGCTCACGCGGCCCGACCTGGCCGTCCCACTCCCCCACGCCTTGCCACCGACCATGTCGCGACCCACGCGATCAGGCACCTCGCGTTCCTCAGCCGCACCGACCCCGCTACGACCACCCACCTGGCACAGCACCCTGACACGCGCGACGCCCTGATCGGCATCCCCGGCCATCCCGCCGGCCGCCTCCCCCGACCCGAGACCGTCGAAGCCGGCGCAAGCGCACGCCCGTAGGGACTCGCCGGGGCCAGGTGTCCCGCCGCCCTTCTCAAGCTGGACGAGCGGCGGCGAGCGGCATCCGGAAGTGGCGGAACGCCTGGGTGTCCCCGTCGGCACCGTGAAGTCCCGTATCCGGGACGGGCTCGCTCGGCTGCGCAAGGATCTGGAGGGGTGAACGCGCTGCCGCCACGCGGCCGCGCCGTCCCGTGAGAAGCTGCCGGCCGGGCCCTCCGCCTTCTGCGTGGTGTCCTGCCGGGGGGAGGCGTGCACCGCACGAAGGCGCCCCGCGGGGCTACTCCCGGGTCGCCATCAGGACCGTGGCGTCCAAGTCGGGGTCGTGGGCCGTGGTCGCGGTGAAGCCGGCGGCGCGCAGGGCCCGCAGGGCGGGGGGAACCTGCGGCTCGCTGGTCTCGGAGAGCAGCGTGCCGCCGGGGGCGAGCCAGGCGCGGGCGGAACGGGCGACGCGGCGCAGGAGGTCGAGCCCGTCGGCGCCGCCGTCGAGCGCGAGCGGCGCCTCGTGGTCGCGCGCCTCGGACGGGAGGAGGGGGATGTCGCCGGTGGGGACGTAGGGGACGTTGGCGGCGAGCACGTCCACCCGCCCGCGCAGGCCGGCGGGGAGCGGCGCGAAGAGGTCGCCTTCGTACACCCGCCCGCCCGCGCCCGCGAGGTTGCGGCGGGCGCACCGTACGGCCGCGGGGTCGAGGTCGGCCGCGTGCAGTTCCACCCCGGGCAGGGCCGCGGCGAGCGCGGCGCCGACCGCCCCGGACCCGCAGCACAGGTCCAGCACCACCGCGCCCGGGCGCAGGAGGGCGGCGGCGCGGGCGACGAGGAACTCGGTACGCCGGCGCGGCACGAACACGCCGGCGTCGACCTCGATCCGCAGCCCCGCGAACTCGGCCCAGCCGACGACGTGTTCGAGGGGCAGCCCGCCGGCGCGCCGCGCCACCATCGCGGTCAGCTCGTCCGGGGTCCGGGCGGCCGCGAGGAGCAGGCTCGCCTCTTCCTCAGCGAAGACGCACCCGGCGGTGCGCAGTGCGGTGACGACGTCGTCGGTGTGCGGCCACAGCGGTCGCGGGGAGCGGGCGAGGGGTTCCGACATGCGTGGGGTGCCTTTCGGGAAGCGTGCTGCGCTCCCCCGGCCGTGCCGGCGCCGCGTGACGTCGACGTCAGTGCGCGCGGCCGTACGGTGGGAGCGACCGGTGTGCGGTACTGCGGTTGATCGGTCCCACCTCCTCGGCTCGTCGCGGGGCGCGCTGCGGCGCCGCGCTCAACTTACCGTACGACCGCCTGCCGTACGACCGCCGCGTTGACGGTGTGCAGGGCGGCGGTCGCGGCCTCGGCGGTGGGGTGCGGCCAGCCGTGCACGGTGATGGTGGCGCGCTCGCCGGGCAGCAGCGTGGTCAGGCCGCGGTCGGCGGTCGCGGCCGGGCCGAGCCGGTCTGCTTGCAGCAGCAGGTCGCGCAGCAGCGTGCGGGCGGTGACGGTGATCTCGACCGCGGGCGCGGCCCCCTCCGGGCCGCCGGCGCCGTCCCCGCGGACGGCCAACTCCAGGTCCCAGCGCGGCCGCGGGTACGCGAAGTCCTTGTCGCGGGCGGGGAACCAGTACGCGCGCAGCCCGTCGGCGCCGGAGCCCGCATCCGCATCCGCATCGGGATCGGCATCCGCTTCGGCATCGGCGGTGAGGAGTTGCGTCGTGCTGCCGGCCGCGGGCCGGAGCTGCTCGGGGACCGGGAGCTCGGCGACGGTGCGGGCGGGCGCGGTGAACGGCACCCGGGCCTCGGCGAGCACCTCGCCGTCGACCGAGACGCGGCGCAGCAGCACTGCGCCGGACCACCCCTGCCCGGCCTGGTTGACCACGGCGAGCACCAGGGCGCCGTCCCGCTCCTGGAAGGTCAGCAGCCGGTCGGCGTAGAGCCGCTTCAGCTCGTGGTGGAGCGGCTTGGGCCGGCCGTCGCCGTCGATCGCGGCCCACGAGGTCACCGGCCAGCAGTCGTTGAGCTGCCAGACGATCGTGCCGGCGCAGCGCGGCCAGTGCGAGCGCCAGTGCTCGACGCCGGTGGCGACGGCCCTGGCCTGGTTGACCTGGGTGAGGTAGTGCCAGGTGTCGAAGTCGGCCGGGACCGGGAAGTGGCGGGCCAGGCCCCGTTCGAGCTTGCCGTTGCCGTCGCCGGCCTTCTGGTGGTGCAGCATGCCGGGCGAGTCGGGTGCGAGCGGCTCGTCGCCGATCGCGCGGCGGACGGTGGCGTGGGCGGGCGGGGCCTGCCAGCCGAACTCGGCGACGAAGCGCGGGACGCTGTCGCGGTATTCGGTGTAGTCGGTGCGGTTCCACACGTCCCAGGAGTGGGCGGTGCCGTGGTCGGGGTCGTTGGGGTGGTGCTGCCAGGAGCCGGACCAGGGGCTGCCGGGCCAGTACGGGCGGGTCGGGTCGGTCTCGGCCACGATCCGCGGCAGCACGCCGAGGTAGTAGCCCTCGCCCCAGGAGTCGGTGGCCAGTTCCGGCTCCCACTCCCAGTCGCGGAAGCCCCACAGGTTCTCGTTGTTGCCGTTCCACAGCACCAGCGAGGGGTGCGGGGCGAGCCGGGCCACGTTCTCCCGCGCCTCCGCCTCGACCTCGGCGCGCAGCGGCTGCTCCTCGGGGTAGGCCGCGCACGCGAAGAGGAAGTCCTGCCAGACCAGCAGCCCCAACTCGTCGCAGGCGTCGTAGAAGTCGTCGCTCTCGTAGATCCCGCCGCCCCACACCCGGACCAGGTCCACGCCCGCGTCGACGGCCTGCTCCAGCCGGGTCCGGTAGCGCCGCGCGTCGATCCGGCTGGGGAAGACGTCGTCGGGAATCCAGTTCACGCCGCGCGCGAAGAGCGCGGTGCCGTTCACCACCAGGGTGAACGCCGATCCGTGCGCGTCGGGCGCGGTGTCCAGCTCGACGGTGCGGAAGCCGATCCGCCGCTGCCACGCGTCGAGCGGGTCGGCGCCGTCCAGGACGGTCACCTCGCAGTCGTACAGCGGCTGTTCGCCGTAGCCGCGCGGCCACCACAGCCGGGCGTCGGGCACGTCGCAGGCGACCGTGAGGTGGTCGGTGCCGGGCGCGGCGGTGGTCTCGGTGACGGTGTCGCCGACCCGCAGCCGTACGGTCAGCGGCCGGGCCGTGCCGGAGGGGGTGCGTTCCAGCTCGATCCGCGCCTCGACCCGGCCGGTGCCCGCGTCGACGGTGGCCAGCGGGATCACCCGGGCGAGCCGGGCGGTGGACCAGCGCTCGACGCGCACCTGCTTCCAGATCCCGGCGGTGACCAGCGTCGGCCCCCAGTCCCAGCCGAAGGAGCAGGCCATCTTGCGCAGGTACTGGAACGGCTCGGGGTAGGCGTTCGGCCGGTCGCCGACCAGGGCGCGGACCCGTTCGGCCTCGGTGTAGGCGGAGGTGAAGGCGACGGCCAGCGGGGTGCCGCCGGTGGCGTCCGGCCGGCCGGTGACGTCGAAGCGGTAGCCGCGGTGCATGTTGCGGGTGGTGCCGAGCACGCGCCCGCCGAGCCGCACCTCGGCGACGGTGTCGAGCCCGTCGAAGACCAGGTCGGTGCGCTCGTGGCCGGGCCCGTCGAGCGGCGGCAGCGCCGTTTCGTACGTCCAGTCCGCGCGGCCGACCCAGGCCACCTCGGTCTCGTTGCGGTCGAGATACGGGTCGGGGATCACCCCGGCGGCCATCAGGTCGGTGTGCACGCAGCCGGGCACCTGCGCGGGCACGCTGCCGCGGTCGGGAAGCCGCAGCTCCCAGCCGTCGGCGACCGGCGTGATGTCCTTCATGCGTACTCCCCTGCCTGCTGGTCCGTCGGCGCCAAAGGACGGCGCGGATCAAACGGTAAAGCACGCCGAACACGACATGACAGAGGGGGCACTTGACGAGCGGGGGGCCGCGCGCTGAACCGCTCCAGTCGCGGCGGGCGCGCCGGCCCGGCTACCGGCCGGCGACCGGGCCCCCGCCCGCCCCACCCGGGCGGCCCGCGCCGCCCGGACTGCCCGGACCGCCTGCCCCGTCGTGCTCGGCCGCTCCGGCGCGGTCGGCCGCCGCGCCGCGGTGGCGCAGGGCCAGCGCCAGGCAGGTGGTGGTCGCGGCGACGGCCGGCGCGGCGACCAGCCGGGCCCACGAGGTGTGCGCCAGCGGCGCTTCCGCGGCGAGGAAGACCAGCGCGCAGGCGGCCGCCGTCACCAGCGCGGTACCGGGCTCGGGGCGCCCGGTGGGGGCGGTGGCGCCGGTGGTCCAGGCGTCGGTGAGCAGCAGGTAGGCCAGCAGCAGGGCGCCGACGCACGCGCCGAGCCACACCGGCGGGTCGGTCATGGCGGCGATGACGATCGAGGCGGCGGCCAGGATGGTGCAGCGGCGTCGGGCCGCGAGCGCCGGCCAGCGCATCGAGGTCTGCGCGGGCCGCTCGTCGACCATCGGGCTCGCCCACCAGCCCAGGACCGCGGCCACCACCACCAGCGCCACCATCAGCTTGGAACCGTGCACGGCGGCCGGCGGGTCGCAGGCGGCCACCACGAGCGCGGTGCCCACGCAGCGGACGGCGAGCCGGGCGACACGCGGGCCGCCCGCCATACGGCTCATCGGGAACCTCCGTGGATGCGGGTGCGCAGCAGCGGCGCCAGCGCCAGGTCGAGGGTCTGGCCCGGCTGGTGGGCGATCAGCGCGATACCGCGCTCGATCAGCGCGAACCGGATCGCCTGGCGGTTGGCCCGCCACAGCCGCAGCGCCATGGCCGCGTGGTCGTCACCGGGTTCGACCTGCGGGTCGCCGGAGGGGATCTCCACGACGACCATCGGGTTGGCGCCGGCCCGGATCTGGTGCAGCGCGTCGAGGATGCGCTGGTCGGTGAGCGGGGTGAAGACGTAGACCAGCGCGCCCTCGGGCAGCGCGCGCGGGGCCAGCCGGATCGGTCCCGCGCCCCGGTGGGCGAAGTCCTTGCGGACCTCCAGCACGCTCTCCACGATCCGGTAGAAGTAGGCGTCGCCGCTGCCGGGTTGCAGCCACCGCGTGGTCCCGCCGACCGCGACCACCCCGACCCGGTCGTGCGTCCGCAAATACGCCCGGACCAGGCCCGCCGCCGCACGGAACGTCTCGTCCAACGACGACAGACCCGTCACCGGATCACGAATGTCGCCCAGCACATCGAGCATCACCACGGTGTCAGCGGCACGCTCCGCCGCGAACTGATGCAGTTGCAGCGACCCGCGCCGCGTCGTCGCCGGCCAGTTGATCCGCCGCTGCCGCTCCCCACGCACATACGGATGCACCCCGATCACCTCGATCCCCTCCCCCCGCTGCGGCGACGCGTGCTCCCCCAACCGGGTCGGCAACCGCACCGGAATCGGCGTCAGCCCCGCCGCCGCCGGCAACGGAAAGACCGCCACCTCACCCAGATCCACCCGCACCGTCCGCCGCGCCACACCCCCCGCGTCATAGAGATCGACATCCACCGTGCCCAACGTCCACCGCCCCCACCGCTCAGCGGTGAACCGCAGTTCCAGATGGGCCCCACCCACGGCAAGCGCGTCCAGCCGCACGCCCGGGCCGAGCATGACCCCGGGGTCGAGCCGGCCGACGGTGCCGTCATGGGCCACCGCGATCCTGGCGACGACCTGCTCGCCCTCGAAGCAGCGCCGCGCGTCGACCCGCACGGTGGTCTCGACCCGCCCCGGGCGGGGGCCGAGCGGCAGGGACAACGCGAGCAGCGTCAGCGGGATCGCGGCGAGCGCGAGCACCCACGCATGCCCGCTGACCAGGGCGGCGGCCAGGCCGACCACGGCCACGGTGCTCCAGCCCAGGGCGCGTTCACCGACCCGCCAGCCGCGCGGCGGCTCGGGCGGCGCGTGGGTGGCGGCGCCCTCCCCCGCCTGCGCCCTGCCGCCCAGGGCGCGTTCGACGGCCCGCGCGCGCCGGTCCGACGGGTCCATACGGGCCCCGGTGCCGGTGGGGCCGGTGGTGCGGGTGGGGCCGGGCGCGGGCGGGCCGCCGGGCGGCGCCGTCCCGGTCATGACGAGGCGGTGGCTCGGGGCAGCGTCTGCGGCGCGGGCACGGTCGCGACGATCTCCCGGATCACCTCGTCCGCGTCGATCTGCCGCACCCACAGCTCGGGCTTCAGCGTCACGCGGTGTGCCAGCGCCGGCACCGCGACCGACTTCACGTCCTCCGGCGTCGCGTAGTCCCGCAGCGCCATCACCGCGCGGGCGCGCGCCAGTTGCACCAGTGCCAGGCCGCCACGCGGCGACGCGCCCACCTGCACGTGCTGGTGCGCCCGGGTCGCGCCCACCAGCGCCACCACGTACTCCAGCAGGTCGTCGTCGACCTCGACGTGCTCCACCGCGGTCCGCATCGCCAGCACCTCGGCCGGACCCGACAGCGGCCGCAGCCGGGCCTCCGGCGCCGCGCGCGCCACCCGGGCCCGCAGCATGCCGACCTCGTCGTCCGCGGGCAGGTATCCCATCCGCACCCGCAGCAGGAAGCGGTCCAGCTGCGCCTCGGGGAGGGTGTACGTCCCCTCGTACTCGATCGGGTTCGCGGTCGCCACCACCACGAACGGGTCGGGCAGCGCCCGGGTGCTGCCGTCCACGGAGACCTGCGACTCGGCCATCGCCTCCAGCAGCGCCGCCTGCGTCTTCGGCGGGGTCCGGTTCACCTCGTCGGCCAGCAGCAGGTGGGTGAAGACCGGCCCGGCCCGGAACACCATCTCGCCCGACCGCTGGTCGTAGAACGGCGCCCCGGTCACGTCGGACGGCAGCAGGTCGGGGGTGAACTGGATACGCCGGAAGTCCAGCCCCAGCACGGTCGCGAAGGAGCGTGCCAGCAGCGTCTTGCCCAGGCCCGGCAGGTCCTCGATCAGCACGTGCCCGCCGGCCAGGATGCCCAGCATCACCAGCGCCAGCGGCTCCGGCTTGCCCACCACCGCGCCCCGCACCTCGTCCAGCACCTCGGCCGCCCGTGCCCCGGCCTGTTGCGGCGACAGCGTCACAGCGTCCTGGACGGACGATTTCTCACTACTCACAACGACATTCCTCACTTCGCGAAGGCTGGGCGAACAGGCGGACGGGGGTGGACTCGGCTAACGGGGCGGCCCGCTCGGGGGCGAGCGGGCGGGGCCGGGGGCGGCGGGCGGGAACGTGTGGACCGCGGCGGCAGGTCACAGCGCTTCGAGCCGGTCCAGCAGCGCGGCGAGCACGGGCTCCGGCAGTTCGGGCTCCGGCGGCGGCTGGTTCAGGTCGATCCACGGCCACAGGTCGGCGCCGACCAGCGCGGCGGCCCGCTGCGGGGCGCGCTCCGGGTCGATGCCGTGCTGCTCGGCCAGCCGGGCCGCGAAGACCCGCTGGAGTTGCGGCCGCAGCGTGGTGGCGAAGTGCACGGCCCCCTTCTCGCCGAGCGAGTGGTCCACGATCCGCTGCCACTCGCCGAGCGCGGGGGCGCGGCTGTTCAGCAGCCGGACGGCCCTGCGGTAGCCGCTGTCCTGGGCGTCGCCGCCGGCGACGTAGCGGGCGGCGACGAGCGCGACGACGGCGAGCAGCACCAGCGCGGTGCCGGCCGCCGCGACGCCGTCCGTGAGGGCGACCAGCGCGACCGCGAGGACACCGCCGGCGACGAGGGCGGCGACCAGGGTGCGCGAGGACGCCGGCCGGTCGGAGGGGTCGGCCTCGGGGGCATGGGGGGCCGACCGGGCGTCGGGTGCGCGGGTCACGAGGCGGCCCCCGCCCCGGCGGCCTCGGCCGACCCTTCGGTGCCGTCCGTGCCGTCGGCCCGCCGTTCGAGCTGTGCGGCGATCTCGGACAGCGCGTCGGAGGCCCTCCGGCGGTGGCCGTCGTCCATGGGGTGGGTGGAGTAGCGGGCCTCGCGGAACAGTTCGGTCAGCTCGCCTGCGGCCGGGCCGGCCGGCAGACCGCCCGCCGCGGCCCGCTCCAGCAGGTCCTGCGGGCTGTCCGAGGCGCGCCGGGCGACCCCGGACGCGGCGAGCGAGGTCTCCATCGCCACGTAGCAGGCGATCACCGCGGCCCGGGCGTCGTCGTTGTCGAGCAGCGCGCGTCGGCCGGAGCGCACGGCCTGGGCGAGGAGTTCCTCGTCGTCCGCCACGACGCTGAAGACGCCGCTGGGCGCCGTGTGTTCGACCCGCCGCAGCATCCGCAGCAGGTACCGGACGGCATAGGCGACCGCGGCGACGGCGACGGCGATCAGCAGGCCGACCGCGAGGTGCAGCAGCCAGCCCGGGATGTGCAGCGACCCCTTGTCGGACGAGACGTGGGAGGGCTTCACCGTGCGGGGCGGCACGGTCTGGAACGAGCGCGGCCGCCCGGGCCGGTAGTCCAGACCGGGGCCGGTCCGGAAGTCGTGCAAGGCGAGCAGCAGCACGGGCACGGCAGCCGGCGCGATCATCAGGGTGTGGCGGACGACGTCCGCCAGCCGCTGCTGGGTGGCGGTGCGGTGCTCGTCGTACGGGCTGAACCGCTCGCGGTAGCGCCTGTTGGCCGCGATCGCGGCCACCAGCCACAGGACCGCGACGCCGAACGCGGCTGCGTTGCCGCCCAGCGGCCCGCGGCCCCGGCTGTCCGTCAGGCTGTCGGGGCGCAGCAGCAGGGCCGCCACGCCGATGCCCGCCACCACGATGACGGCCAGGGCCACTCGGCCCCCGCCCGATCCCGTGCCGCTCGCGCCTGTTCCCGGTTCCCGCCCCGTCAATCGCAACGCCTCCCCCTCGCGCTGGGCAGCTTGGCACACCGCGCTGTGGGCGTCACGGGCAGGGGTCGGCCGCCGCTCCCCGGTGCCCGCTCTCCCGCGTTGCGGACCGCCCACGCCGCGCCAAGCATGGACGCATGGTCGACACGGCTCCGTTCGACGTGATCAGCGCGGGCCTCGCCGAGGTGCACGGGCAGTTCCTGCCGGTCACGGACGGCGAGGTCGCGTCGTACATCCCCAAGCTCGCGCTCGCCGATCCGAACGACTTCGGGCTGGCGCTGGTGAGCATGGACGGACACCGCTACCAGGCCGGGCGCTCCCAGGTGCCGTTCTCGATCCAGTCGGTCGCCAAGCCCTTCGTGTACGCGCTGGCGCTGGCGGAGCTGGGGCTCGACGAGATCCACCGCTGGGTGGGCAACGAGCCGAGCGGCGACGCGTTCAACGCGATCAGCCTGGAGCGCGGCACCGGGCGCCCGGCGAACCCGATGATCAACGCGGGTGCGATCGCGACCACCGACCTGGTCCCGGCGGACAGCCCGGAGGAGCGGTTCGCGCGGGTGCTGGAGGGCCTGAGCGCGTTCGCCGGGCACCGGCTGGAGGTCGACGAGGAGGTGTACCGCTCGGAGTCCGCGACCGGCGACCGCAACCGCGCCCTGGCCTACCTGATGCACGCCGCCGGCTCGCTGCGCACCGAGCCGCGCGCCGCGGTGGAGACGTACTTCCGGCAGTGCGCGGTCCGGGTGAACACCGTGGACCTGGCCGTGATGGCGGCGACGCTGGCCACCGGCGGCGTCAACCCGGTGACCGGAAGGACCGTGGTGCCCGAGCGGGTCGCGGTGCAGGTGCTGGCGGTGATGGCGACCTGCGGGATGTACGACGCGGCCGGCGACTGGCTGGTACGGGTCGGGCTGCCGGCCAAGAGCGGCGTGTCGGGCGGGCTGGCGGCGGCGAGTCCGGGCCGGTTCGGGCTCGCCTGCTACAGCCCGCCGCTGGACCCCACCGGCAGCCCGGTGCGGGCGGTGGCGGCGCTGCGCGAGGTGTCCCGGCGGCTCGGGCTGCACCTGATGCAACCGCCCGCGCCGGGCCCGGCCACGGTCACGGCGTGCACGACGGCGGAGCACTGGCCCCCCGCCGCGGACCGCCCGCCGCAGGAGCGGGAGCTGCTGGCGCGCGGGGCGCGGCGGATCGCGCTGGTGGCCGCGCGCGGCGAGCTGGACTTCACGGCGGTGGAGCGGGTGCTGTACGCGCTGGCGTCGGTGGCGCCGGACCGCCCGGGGTGGCTGGTGCTGGACCTCGCCGAGGTGATGTGGGTACGGCCGACGGCCCGGACGATGCTGACGGCGGCGCTGGCGCGGGTCACCGCCGCCGGGCACCGGGTGTGCGTGGTGACCGGCGCGGAGCCGTACGGGCACGGCGAGCTGACGACGGGCGCGGAGGTGCGCGGGAGCCGGGCGGACGCGGTGGCCTGGGCCGAGGACGGGCTGGTCGGCGAGTCCGCTGGGCTGCGGAAGTCGACTGATTGATATATCCAGGAAAGGACAGAAGTGGAAGACAACCGCAAGACGACCAGACGGTTCGGGGGCCGCGTCCGCGGCTGACGGCGCGACCGCACGCCCCCAGCCGTACGCGTCCGCCCGCTCCGGCCCCGCGCGCGTCCCCCGCGCTCCGTCGCCGCCCGCGTCTTCGCCAGCCGCCGGAAAGGTCCGCCCATGCCCTCCATGCACCAGCCGCTGACTCCTGCCGCGCTCGCCGAACTGCGCCGGCCCCGCAAGTACCCGGCGGTCTCGGTGCTGCTGCCCACCCACCGGCGCGAGCCGGACAACGCGCAGGACGCCGTACGGCTGCGCAACCTCCTGGAGGAGGCGAAGAACGCGGTGCACAGCGACCCGGAGGTGGCCAGGGCGGACCGGATCGACGTGATCGGCCAGCTCGACCAGGCGCTGGCCGAGGTGGACCTGGTGTACGCGGAGGAGGGGCTGGCGATCTTCGCCGCGCCCGGCGAGCACCACGTGTGGTCGCTGGAGCGGTCGGTGCCGGAGCGGGTGCTGCTGGCGCAGACGTTCCTGACCCGCAACCTGGTGGCGGCCTACGCGGCGAACCAGCCGTTCCGGGTGCTGGCGCTGTCCGCGGACGTGGCCACGATGTGGAGCGGCGGGCGGCAGCACACGCCGCGGCAGGAGAAGGGGCCCTTCCCGGTGCGGCGGGCCCCGATCGACTTCGACCCGGAGCGGCAGGAGCGGATCGGGGACACCCCGAGCATCTTCAACGACGAGGACACCCGGGTCTTCCTGCGGGAGGTCACCGAGGCCGTGGCGGCGGCGCAGGCGGCCGACCCGCGGCCGCTGTACCTGGTCGGCGAGCCGGAGGCGATCAGCGCGCTGGACGAGGTCGGGCCGGTGGCCAGGGACGCGGTGGCGCACGTCGGCCACGGCGGTCTGGCCCAGGGCCCGGGCGAGGCGCTGGCCAGGGCGGTCGCCGACGCCGACCGGGAGCGCGACGAGCGGGCGGTGGCGGCCGTGCTGGACGACCTGGACCGGGCCCGTGGCCGCAAGGAGTTCGCCGGCGGCGTGGACGAGGTGTGGCAGTCGGTGACCGAGGGCCGTGCCTCGCTGGTGGCGATCGAGGACGGCTACCGGACCACGGTCAGGGACGACGGTGAGCACCTGGTGCCGGCCGCTGCGGAGGAGCACGGCGCGCGCGACGACATCGTGGACGAGATCGCCGAGCAGGCGCTGGACACCGGGGCGCGGGTGCGGTTCGTCCCCGACGGGCACCTCGCGGACTCCGGTCACATCGCGGCGGTACTGCGGTACTGACCGAGCCGGGCGCGGGCGCCGACGGGTGCCGGTCCCACGGCTCCGGAAGGAGTCCGCTCGGCAGTGCCAACTGCCGCTCCACACCTATACGATGAGGTTCCGGTTCACGGCGGGGGCGGTGGAATCAACACATGGTTGACGGGGACGGGGCGGCGCCCGGGGCGGCGACCCTGGCGGAGAAGATCGACGCGCTCTTCCGCGTGGTGCGCAGGCCGGACCGCGAGGCGTACACCCACGAGGAAGTCGCGCGGGCCTGCCGGGAGGCGACCGGGGAGAGCTTCTCGACCACCTACCTGTGGCAGTTGCGCACCGGGCGGCGGACCAATCCGACCAAGCGCCATCTGGAGGCGCTCGCGCAGTTCTTCCAGATTCCGGTCGCGTACTTCTTCGACGACGAGCAGGGCGCGCGGATCGCCGCCGAACTGGAGCTGCTCGGCGCCCTGCGGGACGCCGGAGTGCGCAGTGTCGCCCTGCGGGCGGTGAACCTCTCGCCGGAAGGCATGGGCACCATCAGCGACATGATCGATCTGATCGCCAAACGCGAGGCCGAGCGGAACTCGCCGTAGCGCGGGGCCGTTCCGCATCGTCAGGGAGTGCGGCGGGCGGGGTCCGGGACGCGGGGGTTCCGGGGCCCGAGGCAACAGGGGTTCGAAGGAAACCGAGCGAGACGGGACCCGAGGGAAGCAGGGTTCCGGACAGGCGGGACCGTTCGGTGCCGGGACGCGGGGGTCCCGGCACCGGCGCCGGGGGTCCCGGAGTTCCGGTCAGTGCGCGGCGTCGGGCATCGGCGTCGCGCGAGCGGCGGTCGCCGGTGGCGATGGGGGTGATGCACGTGAGAGCACGGGCAACCACACACGGCGTGCTGTGGGACAAGTACCGGCAGGCCATGGGCGACACCGTGCTGCCCAGACCGTTCGACGAGCTGGCGCTGATCGCCCGGCTCGCCGCGCGGCGCGGCCGGCCGATCGAGCTGATCCCGGTCGACGCGTTGCCGAATTTGCCGTGCGGGCTGCTGATGGTCACCGACCAGGCCGACTGCATCGTCTACGCCACGGACACCAGCACGCTGCACCAGCGGCACATCCTGCTGCACGAGGCGGCCCACCTGGTGTGCGGGCACGACCGGGTCGAGCCCGTCCCCGGGGCCGGGGGCCGCGATGTCCCGCCGGGGTCGCGGGCGCTGCTCCCCCACCTGCCCGACGCCCTGGTCCGCCGGGTGCTGGGCCGGACCGTCTACAGCGAGCCGCAGGAGCACGAGGCGGAGTTACTGGCGTCGCTGATCTGCTCGCGCGTCGCGCGCGAGGCGGACACGCCGCAGCTCGCGGAGGGCCAGCAGCGCCGGCTGGGGTCGATGTTCGGCGCGCCGCCCGCCCGGGGCGGGGCGCGTGGTTGACACCGGGACGTACGGCGCAGGCGGCCTGCTGATCGCGTTCGCCTGCTACCGGATGGTGGTCGCCCGGCGCGGCGAGCCCGACCCCGCGATGCGGTACATCGGCTGGTTCGCGATGTCGATGGGCGCGGCGCTGCTGGTGCTGGCGCCGGCCTCGGTGGCGGCGCTGGACCGGTTCGCGCCGGTGCCGAGGGCGGGGGTGCTGCTCGGCGCCGAGCTGAAGATGTGCGCGCTGACCGCGCTGGCGCTGATCGCCCGGGCGCTGGGCGAGCCGGGACACGGCACGCAGCGGCGGCTGACCTGGCAGGCGCTGGCCACGGCCGTCGCCATGGCCGCGCTCTTCCTCCCGGCGGGCCTGCGCGACCAGGGCGGCACCGGGTTCGTGGACGGCACCTCGGACCGCTGGCTGCTGGCCGGCTACGACCTGCTGTTCGTGGTGTACTCGCTGCGCTGCCTGGCGCTGTTCACCACGCTGCTGGGCCGCCACGCCCGCCGGATGCCGCCCAGCGCGCTGCGCACCGGGCTGCGGCTGATGCAGGCGAGCGGCGCGGTCGGGGCGCTGTGGACGCTGCTGCTGCTCCCGGACGCCGCGCACGTCCTGCGCTGGGGCCGGCAGGACACCGCGGAGGACTTCGGGTCGGCGGCGCTCGCGGTGGCCTGCGTGCTGCTCGCGGTGGGCGGGGCGACCGCCACCACGTGGCGCCGGGTGCTGGCCGCGCCGGTGCGGCTGGTGCGCGCCGCGCGTGCGTACCGGGCGCTGGAGCCGCTGTGGTCGGCGCTGTACGAGGCGCATCCGGGAATCGCGCTGCGGCCGTCGAAGGCGGGTCGGCGCCGCACCGGGAAGCCGGCGCTGCGGGACATGCAGTTCGCGCTGTACCGGCGGGTGATCGAGATCCACGACGGCCGGCTGTCGCTGCGGCCGTACTATCCGGCCGACGTCCGGGCCTGGCTGGCCGAGCGGGGCGCGGCCGGGGCGCCCGCCGTGTCGGGTCCGGCCGCGGTGGCGGCGCTGCCGCCCGGCTGTGCGTCGTCGGACGCGGTGACCGAGGCGGCGGCGCTGGCGGCGGCCGTGGAGGCGCGCCGCGCGGGGCTCCAACCGCCGCCGCGGCGGGCGGCGTTGACGGCGGCCGCCCTGCCGCGCACCGGGACCATCGACGGGGACGTGGCCTGGCTGATGGTGGTCGCGCAGGCGTTCACGGCGCTGACGGCGGCGGGCCGGCCGGTGGAACGCCGGACATGAAAGCGCCCCGGCCGGGACGGGGGGACCAGGCCGGGGCAGTCACGAGGTGATCCGGCGCGCACGTCAGGCGCTCCCGATCACAAACTTAGTTTAACACTCAATGAGCGTAGTCGAATCCACGGGGGGTCGGCGAGGTCCGCATGGGGGTCGCGGCCGGCACCGAGGCGTCGTCGGCCTGCGCGTCGGCGGCCGCCTCGGCCCCGGCGCCCGCACCGGCCCCGGCGCCCGCACCGGCCCCGGCGCCCGCACCGGCCTCCGCGCCCGCTCCGGCCGCACCCGCTCCGGCCGCGGCCGTGGGCAGCGCCTCGGCGGCGGGGCGGTCCTCGCCCAGCAGGTCCCGGAACTTCAGGCCGTCGGCGGGCAGGTCGCGCCGCCACGCCATCGCGACCAGGGGCGCGAACAGGGCGAGCCCCGCACTCAGCGAGCTGGTCACCGACAGCCGCACCAGCGTGCCGTCGGCGTGCGGCAGCAGGTCGAAGCCGTAGAGCGGGACCTGGGTGCCCAGCGGGCCCCACATCCGCTGACCGCGGAACGCTATCCGGCGACCGGGCTCGAAGTCGGCGCAGACCAGCCGGTGGAACCGGCGCCGGCCCGGGAAGCGGTAGCGGTAGACCGCGTTGACCCCCGGCTGTACGTACGCCGACGCGACCGAGGACACCCCCGAGCTCCACAGGGCGAGGTTGCGGGCGTCGGCGAGAAAGTCGAAGACCTCCGTCGGTGTACGCCGCACGAACACGTTCGTGGACACGCAAGGCATCGCAAAACCTCCCCGGTAGCGGCGTGGGCGGCTGCCGTGCGCGGGCGCGGACCGATGGACGGTTCGTGCGCCGGACGGGCGGTCGCCTGCTTCACTCCTCTTCCACAGCGTGCCCCGCAAAACCGCCCATGTCGTGGCAATGGGACCAATCGAGTGAGAACGCTGCGTGCACGGGGGTGATCAAGCGGTGCCGAGGACCGATAGCCTGACCTGGTGGAAGAGCAGAAGTTGCCGGCACGTTTCGAGCGCGGCACCGACGGACCGAAAGTGATCGTCGCCGGGCTCGACGGCTCGGATTCCTCCTGGCGGGCCGCGGCGTACGCCGGTGGTCTGGCCCGCCGGCAGCACGCCCTGCTCGCACTCGTGTACGTGCAGCCCTACATCGCCGGCGGCGCCGCGCTCGGCGTGCCGGTGTCGGAGGCGGACACCGGGATCGCGGAGCAGCTCCTCGCCGACATCCGCGACTCGGTGGAGCGGATGCGCGGGACCTTCACGGTGCGCTGGGAGTTCCACACCTTCCGCGGCGACCCCTACAACGGCCTGGCGATGGCCGCCGACCAGCTCACCGCCGACGCGGTCGTGGTCGGCGCCTCGGAGCGGGCCGGGCACCGGCTGGTCGGCTCGGTCGCGGTGCGCCTGGTGAAGTCCGGCCGCTGGCCGGTCACGGTCGTGCCGTAGCCCCCTCGCCATGACCCCGGTCGCACGCGGGCGTGCGACCGGGACCCGACCGGCATGCCCGGTCCGCCCCCTCGGCCTCCCTCAGCGGGCGGCCTGGGCGGGCGCGTACTTGTAGCCGACCCGGCGGACGGTCACGATGCTGCCGCGGTGCTCGGCGCCCAACTTCCGCCGCAGCCGGGCGATGTGGACGTCCACGGTGCGGCCGTCCCCGACGTGGCCGTATCCCCACACGGTGGTGACGAGCTGGTCGCGGGAGTGCACCCGGTGCGGGTGCGCGACCAGGTGGGCGAGCAACTCGAACTCCAGGTAGGTCAGGTCCAGCGGGCGGCCGTCGACGGCGGCGGTGCGGCGCTCGCCGTCTATGAGCACCGGCGCGACGGGCAGCGCCGGCCCGCCCCGCTGCTGCTCCACCACGGTCTCGACGACCGGCTCGACGGCGTACTGGTACGGGTCGGCGGCCGGCACCGGCTGATCGGCGCGGGCCCGGTCGGCCGGGACCAGCACCAGGTAGCCGACCATCGGGGCACCACCGGCCACCGCGGGCAGCACATGCCCGGGCGCGGGCAGCCAAGTGGCGCCGGGCGGAAGGAAGTCGGGGGCGGGCGGGACCTCGTCGGGCCGCACCGCGCGCAGCCGCTGCCGGGCGGCGGGCGGCGCGGGTACGGCGGCGGGTGCGGACGGGATGTGCGAGACGTTCGACATGGTTTCGGCTCTTTCGCGCGATGGGTCGGGAGGACTCCGTCGTGCGCGGGACCGGAAACGTGCTGGTGCCGACGGCAACCGGCGCTGGGGCCGGAAGCGGTGCGAGGTCAGCGGGCGACGTGGTTCCGCGCGGGGATCGCGCGGCAACACCAGCGGTCGAAGTGGTGCTCCTGCCGGGACGGCCAGAAGGGCTCGAGGTCGTCGCGACCTGTCCCGGGGTCAGTGATGCTGGCCATGCCCCTATTGAACCAGACCCCGCGCCCCCGGTGTGAGGGTCCGGCAGGGTCCGCGACGTGTCCGCGGTCACGCTCCCGGCGCCACGCCCCGCCGTCCGCACCCCACTCGGCGGTCGCGGCACCGCCCGGGGCTACGCTGAGGCGTCGAGCTGAAGGAGTCGCCATGCAGATCCACCACGTGCTCACCACCCTGGCGGTCAACCAGTCCCCCGGACCCGGGCCGGTGATGCGCACGTTCATCGTGGTGTCGGTCGTCGGCGCCGCGTTCCTGGGCTGGTTCCTCCTCCGCGGCTACCGCGACTGAGGAAGTACGGCGCGACAGTTCGCCCGGGCCCCTTGGAAGCAGCTGCTCTCCCGCGGAAGAGCAGTGCCTGATTCAGGGGCGCGGGGAACTGCGCGACCAGCCACCCACCGACCGCAAGGTCCGGGTAGCCACAGGACGGGCCACCCTCAGCGGATGGGCACCCCTGCGAGGGTGCGGGCTATGACGAGCCGCTGGATCTCGCTGGTCCCCTCGAAAATCGTGTAGATCGCGCTGTCCCGGTGCATCCGCTCCACCGGGTACTCCCGGGTGTAGCCGTTGCCCCCGAGGATCTGGATCGCCTGCGCCGTGACCTTCTTCGCGGTCTCGCTGGCGAACAGCTTGGACATGGAGCCCTCCGCCGAGGTGAACGGGCGGCCGGCGGTGGCCATCCAGGACGCCCGCCACACCAGCAGCCGCGCCGCGTCGATCTGCGTGCGCATATCGGCGAGTTGGAAGGCGACGCCCTGGTTGTCGATGATCGGGCGGCCGAACTGCTCGCGGGTCTTGGCGTATTCGAGGGCGTAGTCGTAGGCGGCGCGCGCGGTGCCGACCGCCATCGCGCCGACCGCCGGGCGGGACGCCTCGAACGTGGCCATCGCCGCGTTCTTCACCCTCTCCGCACCGTCGCCGGACTTCGCCCGCTGACGGGCGCGGGCCAGCCGCTCGTCGAGCTTCTCCTTGCCGCCGAGCAGGCAGTCGCCGGGCACGCGGACGTCCTCCAGTACGACCTCGGCGGTGTGCGAGGCGCGGATGCCGTGCTTCTTGAACTTCTGCCCCTGGGACAGGCCGGGGGTGCCGGGCGGCACGATGAAGGAGGCGTGGCCCTTGGTGCCGAGTTCCGGGTCGACCACGGCCACCACCACGTGCACGTTGGCGATGCCGCCGTTGGTGGCCCAGGTCTTGGTGCCGTTGAGCACCCACTCGTCGGTGGCCTGGTCGTAGACCGCGCGGGTGCGCATCGAGCCGACGTCGGAGCCGGCGTCCGGCTCGGAGGAGCAGAAGGCGGCCACCTTCACGTCGGCGGCGTCGCCGTACATCTGCGGCACCCAGGTGCCGATCTGCTCCTCGGTGCCGTTGGCGAGCACCCCGACGGCGGCCAGGCCGGTGCCGACGATGGACAGCGCGATGCCCGCGTCACCCCAGAACAGCTCCTCCATGGTCATGGGGATGCCCAGGCCGGTCGGGTCGAAGAACTGCTGGGCGTAGAAATCCAGCGAGTACAGCCCTATCTTGGCGGCCTCCTGGATGATGGGCCAGGGCGTCTCCTCGCGCTCGTCCCACTCGGCGGCGGCCGGGCGCATCACGTCGGCGGCGAAACCGTGAATCCATTCGCGCACGGACTGCTGTTCGTCGTTGAGTTCGAGCGTGAAGTCGCCCATGGTCCCCTCCACGTACTGGTTACTTGCGGTAACAGCAGTCTGTTACCGTGCGGTAGGGAATGTCAACTCACCGAGCGCCGAGCCGTGGAGTGCCCCGGGGGTGTTACGTTGCGCGCATAAAGCTGCAGTACACGAGCAGTGCAGACGAGCAGTTGACCCATGGCGCCCGGTGACACACGAGCGCGGCGAACGACCGGGAGGCGCACGGTGGACACCGGGCATCGGCAGGATCAGCGGACCGCCACCGAGCGCCGCCGTACCGAACTGCTGGAGGCCGCCGAACGCGTGGTGCTGCGCGAGGGCCCCGAGGCGTCGATGAACGCGATCGCCGCGGAGGCGGGCATCACCAAGCCGATCCTCTACCGGCACTTCGGTGACAAGTCCGGGCTGTACCGGGCACTGGCCAAGCGGCACACCGACGCGCTGCTGGCGACGCTGCGCACCGCGCTGGACTCCCCCGGGGACCGTCGCGACCGGGTCGAGGCCACCTTGCACGCGTACCTGTCCGCGATCGAGACCCGGCCGCAGGTCTACCGGTTCCTCATGCACCCGGCGGAGACGCCCGCGGCCGACGGAGAGAAGGGGTTCGACGTCGGCCGCCACCAGGTGCCGCTGCTGCGGCGGATGGGCGAGGACCTCGGCGACGTGATCGCCGAGCGGCTCGACCTCGGGCCCGACACCCGGCAGGTCGCGCGCGTGTGGGGGCACGGGATCGTCGGGATGATGTACGCCGCCGGCGACTGGTGGCTGGGCGAGCGGCCCTGCTCCCGGGACGAACTCGTGCGGACCCTGGCGGATTTGCTGTGGGGTCGGCTCACCCTCGCGGGTGACCGCGCCGGCAGCCGCGGACTGTAGGGCGCCCCTGCCCCCCGGGCCGCCCGGTCCCGTCCGTCCAGGGACCACCTCGCGGTGGTGGGTCAGCGCGCGATTCCGCCCCCAACGCTTCGCCTGGGAGGCGCCCTCAGCGCCCGCTTACGGGTGCACGCCGTCCGTGGCCTGCCCCCGCCGGCCCGCGGCCGGGCTGCGGCGTCGACCGTCGCGGCGGTCGTCTCCCCCATCCGGAAGTCGATAGGCTGGGCCTGGCCAGCTCGGCCGAAGTCGAGGAGGAAGCACCCACGATGGCAGGCAACTCTGAGCCGCTGACGCCGCGGGCGAAGCTCGCCGTGACGGCGGGCAGGGCCGCGGCGGCGGTCTCCCGCGCCGCAGGCAAGGGCAGTGGATCGGTGATCGGCGGCAAGGTCGCGCTGAGGTTCGACCCCGACCTGCTCGCGCGCCTCGCCCGCCACCTGGACGTCGTACTGGTGTCGGCCACCAACGGCAAGACCACGACGACCCGGTTGCTCGCCGAGGCGCTGCGCGCGGGCGGCCCCGTGGTCTCGAACGCGCTGGGCGCGAACATGCCCGCCGGCATCACGTCGGCGCTGGCCGGCGGCTCCGACGCCAGGTTCGGCGTGATCGAGGTGGACGAGAAGTACCTCGCGGGCGTGGCGCGGGACACCACCCCGAAGGCGATCGCGCTGCTCAACCTCTCCCGGGACCAGCTGGACCGGGCCGCCGAGACCCGGATGCTCGCCGAGAAGTGGCGCGAGGGGCTGGCCGGTTCCGAGGCGATCGTCGTCGCCAACGCCGACGACCCGCTGATCGTGTGGGCCGCGTCGTCGAGCCCGACCGTGGTGTGGGTGGCCGCCGGCCAGGAGTGGAAGGACGACGCCTGGTCGTGCCCGTCCTGCGGCGGGGTGCTCCAGCGCCCCTCCGACGACTGGTTCTGCTCCGAGTGCGGTTTCCGCCGCCCGACCCCGACGTGGGGGCTGTCCGGCGACCACGTGGTCGATCCGTACGGCGTCGCGTGGCCGATCCACCTCCAGCTGCCCGGCCGCGCCAACAAGTCCAACGCGGCGGTGTCCACCGCGGTCGCCGCGGCCTTCGGCATCGACCCCAAGGTCGCGCTGGAGCGGATGTACAAGGTGCAGGCGGTCGCCGGGCGCTACGACGTGGTCACCTACCAGCAGCGCCAGGTGCGGCTGCTGCTGGCGAAGAACCCGGCGGGCTGGCTGGAGACGTTCTCGCTGATCGACCAGCCGCCGGCGCCGGTGATCCTGTCGGTGAACGCGCGCGGCGCCGACGGCACCGACACCTCCTGGCTGTGGGACGTGGACTACACCCGGCTGGCCGGGCACCCGATCATGGTGCTCGGTGACCGCCGGCTGGACCTGGCGGTGCGGCTGGAGGTGGCCGGACTGCAGTTCCGGGTCTGCGCCGACCTGGACGAGGCGGTGCGCAACGCGCCGCCCGGCCGGATCGAGGCGATCGCCAACTACACCGCGTTCCAGGACCTGCGCCGCAAGGTCGGAAACTGAACGGGCAGGCGGGCCCCGCGGACGACCCGTGGTCGCCGCAGGCCCGGCCCCAGGCCCGATCCCGACGGACCCGAGGAGAAGCACGCATGAGTGATTCCAGCCTGCGCCTGGTGTGGGTCTACCCCGACCTGCTCAGCACCTACGGCGACCAGGGCAACGCGCTGGTGGTGGAGCGGCGCGCGCAGCAGCGCCGGGTGCCGGTCACCCGGGTCGACGTCCGCTCCGACCAGCCGATCCCGACCTCCGGCGACATCTACCTGATCGGCGGGGGCGAGGACCGCCCGCAGCGGCTGGCGGCCGAGCGGCTGCGCCGTGACGGCGGGCTGAACCGGGCGGTGGCCAACGGCGCGATCGTCTTCTCGGTGTGCGCGGGCTACCAGATCCTCGGCCACGAGTTCGTCAACGACCTGGGCCGGCCCGAGGCGGGCCTGGGACTGCTGGACGTGGTGAGCACGCGTGGCGAGGGCGAGCGCTGCGTCGGCGACGTGCTGGCGGACATCGACCCGCAGTTGGGGCTGCCGCCGCTGACCGGGTTCGAGAACCACCAGGGCGTCACGCACCTCGGCCCGGCCGCCCGCCCGTTCGCCCGCACCCGGGTCGGCCGCGGCAACGGCACCGGCGACGGCACCGAAGGGGCGTTCAACGACACGGTGTTCGGCACGTACATGCACGGCCCGGTGATGGCCCGCAACCCGCACATCGCCGATCTGCTGATCAAGCTGGCGCTGGACGTCAACGCGCTGCCGCCGGTCGACGACCAGTGGTACGACGCGCTCCGCGAGGAGCGGATCGCCGCGGCCGTGCAACCCGCCTGACCCGTACCACGGGCGGTGCCGGAGCCGGCAGCGGTCCGGCACCGTCACGCTGTGCGGAGGTGACCTGCTGTTGGGGTAATCGTCAGGTGTCCGAAGTGCGGTCGCCGTGGAGGCGTGGACGGCGCGATCGGTAAGCTGGGTCCGATCCATCCGGACGACGGGGTCCGGCCGTCCGGTTGAGTTGCAGGAGTAGCGAGCGATGCGTATTGGTGTCCTGACCAGCGGCGGCGACTGCCCCGGGCTGAACGCCGTCATCCGGTCCGTGGTGCACCGCGCCGTGGTCGACCACGGTGACGAGGTCATCGGCTTCCACGACGGGTGGAAGGGCCTGCTCGAATGCGACTACCGCAAGCTCGACCTCGACGCCGTCAGCGGCATCCTGGCCCGCGGCGGCACCATCCTGGGCTCGTCCCGGGTGCAGCCGGCGCATCTGCGCGGCGGGGTGGAGCAGGCCCGCGGCCATGTCGCCGACCTCGGCCTGGACGCGATCATCCCGATAGGTGGTGAGGGCACCCTCAAGGCGGCCCGGCTGCTGTCGGACGCGGGCCTGCCGATCGTGGGCGTGCCGAAGACGATCGACAACGACATCTCCTCCACCGACGTCACCTTCGGCTTCGACACCGCCGTGACCGTCGCCACCGAGGCGCTGGACCGGCTGAAGACCACCGCGGAGTCGCACCAGCGGGTGCTGATCGTGGAGGTCATGGGCCGGCACACCGGGTGGATCGCGCTGCACTCGGGCATGGCGGCCGGCGCGCACGCGATCGTGGTGCCGGAGCGGCCGTTCGACGTGCAGGAGCTGACCGACGTGGTCGGCAAGCGGTTCGAGGCGGGCAAGAAGTTCGCGATCGTGGTGGTCTCCGAGGGCGCCAAGCCCCGCGAGGGCACGATGGACTTCACCTCCGGCGCGACCGACGTCTACGGACACGAGCGGTTCACCGGTGTGGCCAACCAGCTCTCGGTGGAGCTGGAGGAGCGGCTGGGCAAGGAGGCGCGCCCGGTGATCCTCGGCCACGTGCAGCGCGGTGGCACCCCCACGGCGTACGACCGGGTGCTCGCCACCCGCTTCGGCTGGCACGCGGTGGAAGCGGTGCACCACGGCCGGTTCGGCATGATGACGGCGCTGCGCGGCACCGACATCAACCTGGTGCCGCTGTCGGAGGCGGTCGAGCACCTCAAGACGGTGCCGGCCGAGCGGTACACCGAGGCCGAGTGCGTGCTGTGAGCCGTACGCCCCGCCTGTCCTCCTGAGCAGGCCGCGGCTCGCCCGCCGCGACCCGCTGTTGACGCCCCCGGTCGGATCGACGACCGGGGGCGGTTCTAGTCTGGTGCGGGCACATCGGGTGAAGGAGTGACAGATGGATCACGGCGGTTCGGCCTTGCTGGCCATGCCGGGAATGCCGGGCATGGACGCGGACCTTCCGCCGTTCACGCTCGGCCGCGGGCTGGCCTTCGGCGGCGACCCCTTCTTCCTGGTGCTGTGCGTGGTGCTGCTCGCGCTGTATGGCTGGGGGGTGATCCGGCTGCGGGCGCGCGGCGACCGGTGGGCACCGAGCCGTACGATCTCCTTCGTGGTCGGCGTGCTGACCGTCGGCCTCACGATGTGCACCAAGCTCAACGACTACGGCATGGCGATGTTCAGCGTGCACATGGTGCAGCACATGGTGCTCAGCATGCTCTCGCCGATCCTGCTGCTGCTGGGCGCGCCGGTGACCCTGGCGCTGCGGGCGCTGCCGACCGCCGGGAACGGCCGCACCGGCCCGCGCGAGCTACTGGTGAAGTTGCTGCACAGCCGCCTGATGCGGGTGGTCACCCACCCGGCGTTCACCATCCCGCTGTTCGTGGCGAGCCTGTACGGGCTGTACTTCACGCCGATCTTCGACAGCCTGATGCGCAGCCAGGCCGGGCACATCGCGATGATGGTGCACTTCCTCGCGGTCGGTCTGGTGTTCTTCTGGCCGATCATGGGTGTCGACCCCGGGCCGCACCGGCCGGGCTATGTGATGCGGATGCTGGAGCTGTTCGCGGGGATGCCGTTCCACGCGTTCTTCGGGATCGCGCTGATGATGGCGAGCCAGCCGATGGTCACCACCTTCAAGCACCCGCCGGCCTCGCTGGGCGTGCACCCGCTCAGCGACCAGACCGCCGCTGGTGGTATCGCCTGGGCGTTCAGCGAGATCCCGTCGGTGGTCGTGCTGGTGGCCCTGCTGTTCCAGTGGTACACCTCCGAGAAACGGCAGGCGCGCCGCACCGACCGGGCCGCCGACCGCAACGGGGATGCGGAGCTCGTCGCGTACAACGCCTACCTGGCGTCACTGCAGGCGCGCAGTCGCGGTTGACCGAAGGGGGGCCCGTGGATGGGCGGACAGGTGCGGGTCTCGGAGGGGGCGCTCGAGCTGCCCGGCGGGGCCACCGTACGGTTCATGCGGACGCTGCGGCTGCCGGAGACCGGTACCCATCCACTGCCGCCGGGGCTCGGCGGCTTCCCGCTGCGGTGGGTCGCGGACTACCCGGATCAGGCGCCTGACCAGTGGCTCGGCCACGGCGGGGTGCTGCTGCCGGTCTTCCAGCGCGAGGCGGTGTGGCTGAGTTTCTCCGCGTCGGCGCCGGTCGCCCTCCAGGTGGGGGTGGGCCAGGTGTGCGCGGTGTCGGGGCGGCCGTGGAGCGACCAGTTGGCGCAGGACCCGCAGAACTACGTGGTGCTGCCGCGCCAGCCGTGGCTGGACGGGATCAACTCCGGGCGGGGCACGATCCGTCAGCTCGTCGCGGTGCCGCCGGAGCCGGGGACGGTCACGGCGCCCCGCGGACCCGCCTCGGAGGACTGGGTCGGCGTGCAGTTGCAGGTCTTCGAGCTACGGGCCCGGGTGCGGGCACGGTGGCAGGCCGCGCAGCGGGCGCGAGCGGTGCGCGGGCGTGATGTGGCGGGGTGGGGCGAGGTCGGCGGGGCGCGGCCGGGCCGGTTCGGGCCGGCGCCGGGGGTGCCGCTCGCGGCGGAGGCCGGGCCCGGCGAGCCGGCGGGGCCTGCCGTGACCGCGCCGGGCCTGGGCGCGGGCGGCCGGATGCGGCAGGAGGTCTACCGGGACCCGCGGCCGCTGGACGACTGGGAACGCGAGCCCTCCGGCCGAGTGTTCGTGCATCTGGCGACGGCGGCGCAATGGCGGCGGATCACCGGGGAGCCGGCCCCCGCCTCGCCGGTGGACCGGGCGGCGTACGCCTCGGCGGGACTGCCGTGGTTCGAGCACTACGACGCGGACGCGGCGGACATGGCGGCGCCCGACCCGGGGCGGACCGCTCGCCTCGGGGACGGGCAGGAGCAGGCGGCGGACCGGGAGCGGTAGCCGGCCGCCGCCATCCTCACGCCCCGCCGCACCGCCCACGAACCAGGGCACCCCTGCCCCTCCCGGCTCGGCCTCCTTCCGCGGAGGGAGCCGCACCGGCACAGGGGCGCGGGGAACCGCGCGACCAACCGTCAACCGGCCGATGGCCCCCCGACCCGCAGGAGAAGGCACCCCTGACCCTCCCGACTCGACCTCCATCCGCGGAGAGAACCGCACCTCCAACAGGGGCGCGGGGAACTGCGCGACCAACCGTCAACCGACCGATGGCCCCCCGACCCGCAGGAGAAGGCACCCCTGACCCTCCCGACTCGGCGTCCTTCCGCGGAGAGAGCCGCACCGGCACAGGGGCGCGGGGAACCGCGCGACCAGCCCGCACGGACAGGTGGTCCCTGAACCGGCGGAACGGGACACCCGGGCGGGTCAGGGGCCCTCCTTACCGCTCCCACGGCCACGTGGCGTCGCGGCCGCGGCTGAGCAGATCGACCATCGTGAACAGCTTGTCCGAGAACCCCCCGATCTCGTACCGGTTCGGCGTCGCCGTGTCCAGCGCCGCGGGGGCGTACCCCGCGGTGTTCACGCCGAACACGGGCACCGCGGCGGGCACCGCCGTCGACACGGTCACGCCGCACGCGCCGGTGCCGGGATGGGCGAACGCCTGCATGTCCGAGAAGAGCACCACCCGGTCGTGCCGCCGGTACGCGGTCTTGAGCGCGGTGACCGTCTCGGTGCCGTGCCCGACCTCGCCGACCCGCGCGCAGAACTCGTCGGCCTGCCGCAGCACGCTGCCTCCGCGCCGCAGCCGGTGGCCGAACACGCCGGTGGCGAAACCGGCCAGGTCGACCTCGCAACCCCGCGCGGCGAGCGCGACCGCGAACAGCGCGCCCACGTCCACGTGCCGGACCAGGCTGCGTTCCGCGACCGGCTGCCGCATCGACGCCGATGTGTCGACCAGCACCAGCGTGCGGCCGGGCAGCGCCGGCACGTTCGCGGTCGAGGCGAGCAGCGCCCGCTCCAGCGCCGGGCCCCACCGCAGCGACGGCGCGGTGCGGTACGCGGACAGGAAGCGGTACGGGAACTGCCGGGAGCGGCGCACCTGCACGGGGTCGGCGAGCCGCGCCGCGACCTGCTCGGCGACGTGGTCGGGCACACCGGCCTCGTCGAGGTTGCGCAGGTTGCGGGTGAGCGCCATCAGCCCCATCCGCGGCAGGATCGCGGTCCAGGCGGCGGCGTCCATCGCGCCGAGCGAGGAGAGCTGCTCCCACGTCATCCCGGCCGCCCCCAGCCGCGCCGGGTCCGCGAGGAAGTACGCGCGCCGCTCGGCCACCGGCATCGCCATGGCCGCCCCGTAGGCGGTGAGCACCGGCAGCCGGTCCGTGACCCGGACGCTGTCGCGCTTCCAGCGCCGGTCGGCGAGGTAGTCGAACAGGTCGGCCTGCCAGGGGCCGGCCGGGCTCGGCTTGGCGAGCGCCACCACGTCGGCCATCCGCCAGGCCGCGGCCACCCCGTCGTACTTCAGGGCGGCCTGCTCGGTGTAGAGGCGGGCGACGGCGTCGGCGAGACCGCGCTGCACACCGCCGGGCAGGGTGACCTTGCCGGTGCGGGCCTTCCAGTACGCGAGGAACTCGGCGGGCTCGTCGGCGCGCAGCAGCGCGGAGTCGACCAAGGTCCGTACGGACACGGTCGGTTCGACGTCGGTGCCGGCCCGGCGGGCCAGCGCGGACTCGGCGGCGACCACGACCGCGGCCGACCGCATGTTCAACTCCCGGCGCAGGTAGGGCACGAAGCGAGCCACCCAGTCGGGGTCGGTCCTGGTGGCGGCATGGACCAGCCGGCGGAAGCGGTCGTCGCGGTCGCCCGCGGACTCGTAGAAGCTGTCCTCGCCGACCATGTTGGCCGCAGCGAGGAGGAAGAGGTCGCTCTTGGCGTCCCGGGTGAAGCCGGCGCCGCCTTCGTGCGTGCGGGTGCGGCTGGTGGTGGCCACCGGGCCGGCGGGCGCGCGGCGGCGCGCGGCGAACTTGCTCATGGTGCGCGTCTCCTGACGTGGTGTCATCGCATGGTGTCGTGATGTCGTGACGGTCCCCCGGCGCGACCGCGGCCGGGCAGCACGAAGCCGCCGAGGGCGGTGCGGGTGGGGGGCGTACGCCG
Source organism: Streptomyces sp. NPDC088194 (assembly GCF_040702025.1). NCBI lineage: Bacteria > Bacillati > Actinomycetota > Actinomycetes > Kitasatosporales > Streptomycetaceae > Streptomyces > Streptomyces sp. NPDC088194. Next base: position 75,607 of record NZ_JBFBIV010000007.1, read on the forward strand.
GACCGGCGGGTGGACCCGGACGGGTGCCGCGAGTTCCTGTCGCACGGGCGTTCTGTGGTGCTCTGCCACTGAGCTACCGGCCCTGGATGGTGGGCCGGGCGGGAGTCGAACCCGCGACCTCCCCGTTATGAGCGGAAGTATGCCCGTGCTGCGCTTCGCGGCGCTTTCCACTGTAGGCAGCCCAGCGGGCCGGCGCACCGCGATTTCCACGGCGCGCGACCGGGTGACGGCCTGGACGCCGGCGCGGATGCGGGGGCGGATGCCGGGGCCGATGCCGGGGCGATGCTGGGGCGGGCATCCGACCGGACGCCCGCCGGTGCGTCGCGTGCGGGCGCGAGCGGGCGCGGGCCGGTGCGGGCCTGTGCGGGCGGGTTGCGCCGAGGGCGAATCCGCGCACGGCGAAACGCCCTGGTCCGCCCGGGCCCGGCGGCCGTAGCGTCGCGGCATGACAGGAACTGCGTTCGTCCTCGGAGCATCAGGGCAGATCGGCCGGCAGGCGGTACAGGCGCTCGCCTCGGACGGCTGGCAGGTGACGGCGGCCTCACGCGGCGGCGGCACCGACGCGGGGTGGCCGCCCGGTGTCCGCACGGTCCGGGTGGACCGCGCCGACACGGCCGCGCTGGCCGCCGCGCTGGGTGACGGCTGCGACGTGCTGCTGGACTGCGTCGCCTACGACGCGGACCACGCACGGCAGTTGCTCTCCCTCGCCGACCGGATCGGGTCGGCGGTGGTGATCTCCAGCGCCGCCGTGTACAAGGACGAGCAGGACCGCAGCTTCGACACCCAGGACGAGCCGGACGGCTCGCCGCGCTATCCGGTGCCGCTGCCCGAGACGTGGACGACGGTCGACGGCGGTCCGGCGACGTACGGCACCCGCAAGGTGGAGCTGGAGCAGACGCTGCTCGCGGCCGGCGGCGAACTGCCCAGCACGCTGCTGCGGGCCGGCGCGATCCACGGCACCCACAGCCCGCTGCCGCGCGAACTGTACTTCGTGAAGCGGGCGTTGGACGGGCGCACGGTGCGGGTGCTGCCGTACGGGGGCAGCAGCCGCTTCCACCCGGTGCACGCGTCGAACATCGCCGAGCTGGTCCGGCTGGCCGCGCGCACGCCCGGCTCCCGGGTGCTGAACGCGGGCGACCCGCGGGTGCCGACGGTCGCGGAGATCGGTGCCGCGATCGACGCGGTGCTGGGCCGTACCACCGAGACGGTGCTCGTCGACGGCCCGCCTCCGGCGCCGACCGTGGGCAACCACCCGTGGGGGCTGCCGCACCCGATGGTGCTGGACATGTCCGCCGCAGAACGGGAGTTGGGCTACCACGCCGTCACCACGTACGAGGACTCGCTGCCGGAGACGGTGGCCTGGCTCGCGCGGGAGCTGGAGGAGCACGACTGGAAGGAGCGGTTCCCGCTGCCCGCACGGCTGTCGGACGAGGGCGACGAGTGGTTCGACTACGCGGCGGAGAACGCCTGGCTGGCGCAGCGGAGTTGAGCGCGTAGGTCAGCGGCGGGGATCGGTGGGGCGCGGTCGTGTGGTGCGGCGGCGAGGCTGTGCGGCGGGTGGGTCCTCCGCCTTGGCCGGTGGCCCGGGACACCCGGGGCACCGGCGGCCGCACGGTCAGGCGCTCACGGGTTCAGGCGCTCACGCGTCGCGGTCGCGGCCGCTGCCACGACCCCTCCGACCGTCCATGTGGCGGCCCATGTTCCCCATACGCTCCATATGGCGGCTCATGTGCTCCATCCGCGCCTCCATGTGCCGGGTCATGTGCTCCATGCGCTCCTCCACGTGACCGCCCATCTGGTGGCCGATCCACCAGGCCCACTTCGAGCCGCGCATCACCCGGACATGGCCGAACACCGAGCGCCCGGTGATCCGCACCACCGGACCGTCGTCCTCCTTGCCCTCGCGGCTCCCGACCTGGGACCGCTTCCCGAACAGCGCCGACCCGGTGTCGTAGACGTTGGCGTTGTCCGGGACCAGGATCTCGACCTTGCCGAAGAACGACCCGGCCTCGATCACCACCTCACGGCGGGTGAACATCGCCTGCCGCAGGTCGATCACGATCGCGCCGAAGCGGGCGCGGGCGACGGTGTACGGCGGCACGGGCCACGGCCCCGAGCGCCGCACCTTGGCGAACAGCGCCTCGATGGGCGCGCTGTCGCCGGGTTCGGTCGGGGACACGCCGGGCGTGAGGGCGGGCAGGTCCGCGGTGATCGGGACGAGTTCGCCGCGGGTGCGCGCGGCGTACACCGCCTCCAGCCGCTCGGCGTGCTCGCCGACGTCGATCCGGCCGGCGGCCAGCGCGTCGCCGAGCAGGGCGGCCGTGTGGTCCCGCTCGTCGTCCGAGACCCGCAGGTGCGCGTCGTCAGCCGCACCGTCCGACCCGTGCGACTGCCGTGGCGACCGTTCGGACACGAGGGACCTCCTGGGGGACGGAACGGAACACCACTCACGCTATATCGCGTCTTGCGGGGGGTGCAAGGCGGCGGCCCGCCGTATCGCGTGACGGCCGAAACGCTCGCCCCCCGCGTCCTCGCCCTGGTCCCGGGACACCCGATAACGGATCGCGCGGGAGCGGGCTTTGACCGTACCGTGCCGGGGCATGAGCGCACGACTGCGGAACATCGCCCACGAGAACGAACGGATCGTGACCGAGGGCGGTTACCCCGGGCCGGACGGCCGATGGGTGGACCTGGCCGAACCGGTGGCGCGGGCCGCCGACGGCACCAGGATGTACGGGCCCGAGCCGGTCGAGGTGCCGGACACGGCGGCCCGCGGCACCGGCACCGGCACCCGCTGCACGGTCACGTCGGAGGGCAGCACCCAGGCGGCCCGGCGGCTGGTGGCCGGGGGCGGCGGCGCGGTCGCGGTGCTCAACTTCGCGTCCGCCCGCAACCCCGGCGGCGGCTACGTCAACGGCGCCCAGGCGCAGGAGGAGGCGCTGTGCCGCGCCTCCGCGCTGTACCACTGCCTGCTGCGCGCCCCGGAGTTCTACGCCCACCACCGCGAGGTCCGCGACACCTTCTACAGCGACCGGGTCATCCACTCCCCCGGTGTGCCGGTCTTCCGCGCCGACTCGGGCGCGTTGCTCGCCCGGCCGTACCTCGCGGGTTTCCTCACCTGCCCCGCGCCGAACGCGGGCGTGATCGCGCGTACGATGCCCGAGCGGGTGCGGGAGGTCGGGCCGGTGCTGGCGGCACGTGCCGAGCGGGTGCTGGAGGTGGCCGTCGCGAACGGCTACCGGCGTCTGGTGCTCGGGGCGTGGGGCTGCGGGGTGTTCCGGAACGACCCGGCCGTGGTCGCCGGTGCCTTCGCGGCGCTGCTCGGTCCGGGCGGGCGGTTCGCCGACTCCGTCGACGAGGCGGTCTTCGCCGTGCTGGACCGGCGCGAGGACTCCCCCACCCGGGCGGCGTTCACGGCCGAGTTCGCGTGACGACGCGCCCGCACCACCATCACGAGCACCACCACACCACGAGCACAGCGAGCGGGGACATGAGCGAGCAGGACACGCAGCGGCAGGACACCCACGAGGCGGGCGACGGGTCCGGGACCCACGAAACCCACGAGACCTACGGCCGGTTGATCGCGCTGCTGGACGAGCAGGGCGCGCAGTACCGCACCATCGACCACGAACCGGAGGGCGCCACCGAGGTGGTGAGCGCGCTGCGCGGCAACTCCCTTGCGCAGGCGGCGAAGTGCATCGTGGTGATGGTCAAGGTGGGCAAGAAGGTGACGCGTTACGTCCTCGCCGTGGTGCCGGGCGACCGGCGGGTGGACCTGGGCGCGGTGAAGGCGCTGCTGTCGGGCACGTACGTGTCGTTCGCGTCGCGGGACATCGCCGAGCGGCTGGCCGGGAGCGTGAGCGGCACCGTGCTGCCGTTCTCCTTCGACGAGAAGCTCGAACTGGTCGTCGATCCCGGGCTGTTGGTCCACGACGAGATCTACTTCAACGCGGCCCGGCTGGACCGCTCGCTGGCGCTGAGCACGAAGGACTACGTCCGGGTGGCCGCGCCGCGTACCGAGCCGATCGCGGGGGAGCCGGCGGCCGAGCAGCCCGCCGCGGGCTGACGGTCGCGACGCGCGGCGCGGCTACGGTCCGCCGGCGGTCGACCGGGGCTCGACCGGCGTTCACGTGGCGCTGAACCGCCGCAGGTAGCCGTCGAGCAGGGTGCGCAGGTGCCGGCCGTCCGGGGCGATCGCGGTGACGAGCAGGGCGGGTCCGGCCAGCGCGGTGAGGGCCGCGCGGCCGTACTCCGCCGGCACATCGGCGAGTTCGGCCGCGCGGTCGCCCAGGTCCGGTGCCACCAGCAGGAGTTGGCCGACCGCGCGGTGGCCGCCGAGCACGGCGGGGCCGTCCCATCCGGGTGCGGTGCCCGGGCCGAAGGACAGTTCCTGGTCGAGCAGCGGGCGCCCTTCGTACTCGACGGTGAGGCGGGCGGCGAGGCGGCCGCTCGGCTCGTCGTGGCGGCCGATGACCTGTTCCTCCCGCAGCACCAGCCGTGCGCCCGGGGCGAGTCGGGCCCGGGTGGTCATCGTCAGGTCGCTGCCGCGGGCGGCGATCAACGGCTCCGGCAGCCAGCGCAGTTCGGCGCCCGCGCCGACCGTGAGCCGTACGTCGTAGCGGGCCTGTTCGCCGCCCCGGCCGGGCAGCGACACGGTGGCCGCCGACGCGCCGACGGTCAGCCGCGCGCCCGCCGCCGCCTCGGCCTCGATCCGCAGCCGGTCGCCGCCGAGCGGAGCCGTCATCGCCCCCACCACGGTGACGTGGGCGCCGGTTCCCCCGGGCGGCCCGGTCCTGCGCAGCGCCAGCGGCCCGTCCCCGGCCAGCAGCGGCAGCACGGTGCCGCCGCGCCCGTCCGGCACCGCCCGCATCCGCGCGACGGCGGTCACTCCGCGCGCGGCCGTATCCGTGGTGCCGGCCGTGCCCGCCGGGGCTGCCGAATCCGCCGGGTCCGCCACCGCCGTCGGCGCCGCCGTCACGTACGGACCGCCGCCCACGCGGCCAGGCGCTCGCCGACCCACGCGGCGATCGGGTCCACGCCGCCGGGCTTCTTCACGGAGGTGAACACCACCGGCAGTTCCCCGCGTTGCGCCGCCGCGTCGGCCGCCATCCGCTCCAGGTCCGCGCCGACGTACGGGGCCAGGTCCGTCTTGTTCACCACCAGCAGGTCGGCCGTGGTCAACCCCGGACCGCCCTTCCTGGGGATGTCGTCGCCGCCCGCCACGTCGATCACGAACACCTGCGCGTCCACCAGGCCGCGTGAGAAGGTCGCCGTCAGGTTGTCGCCGCCCGACTCCACCAGCACCAGATCCAGTGGGCCGACCGCCTCCTCCAACTCCTCGACCGCCTCAAGGTTCGCCGAGATGTCGTCTCTGATCGCGGTGTGCGGACACGCCCCCGTCTCCACCGCCACGATGCGCTCGGCGGGCAGCACCGCCTCCCGCACCAGGAACTCCGCGTCCTCCCGGGTGTAGATGTCGTTCGTCACCACCCCGATCGCCACGAAGTCGCGCAGTGCCCGGCACAACGCCGCCACGGTCGCTGTCTTCCCCGACCCCACCGGCCCTCCGAACCCCACCCGCAGCGCCCGCTCCCCCGCTCCCGCCTCCACCGACGCCGTATACCGCTCGGGAAACACCTCAGGATGATCCACGTGCATGCCGACCTCTCCTCCACTCGTCGTCAACGGCCCGCCCCGAGAGGAACGAGCACCACCGCACACCCATCCGCACACCCATCCGCCCCCGCGGTGCGGCGACACGGGAGCGCGGGGAACCGCGCGACCAGCCACCCGCCGGCGAAAGGTCCGGGTACCCGCGGCACCGCGCAGCCCGTGCGGACCCGGCGCCCCCCCGTCGCTCTCATGACGCGAAGAGCCGAACAGGCCACGTGACATGCGCCTCCGCGCCGAGGTCCAGGAGGGGCGAGGAAGCGGCGGGAAGGGCGCCGAGCCCCTCCCGCAAGGCTCGCCGGGCGGCCTCCTCCGCGGCGCCCGCCACCGCGTCCACCTCGTTCCCGAGCCGCCCCAGAACGCGTACCGCGTGAAACGGATCGAGCCCGAGCAACCGCACCGCGGCGAACGCGGGCGTGCTGACGCAGTCGTACGCGGCGGCCTGCGCGGCATCGGCCGGCCGCAGCTCCGCCGCCGCGGCGGCGAGCCCGAGCACGACCGGCTGGTGCGCGCCGCGCGGGCGCGCCGCGGCGAGTTCGTCCAGCGCGGGCGCGGGCCACACGGCCCTTGCGGCCCGCAGGAGTTGGCGCCCCAGCCGCCGGGAGACCGCCCGCAGCGCCGCGGAGGGCGTCCGCGCGTCGGCCGCCTCGTCGAGGCCGAGCGGATCGGCCCCGGCGGTCGCCGCCGCGGCCAGTGCGGCGGCGACCAGTCCTGTGGTGTGCAACCGGCCCCTGCAGAAGTCCGCGAGCGTACCCGCGTCCCGTACCCTCCCCTCGGCCACGGCCGCCTCGACACCGCCCGAGTGGGCGTGGCCGCCGGCCGGGAAGCGGCCGTCGGCGAGCAGCAGCAGCGCGGCGCGCGCGCCGGGACCGTCAGCGCCGACCGGACCGTCAGAACGGTCGGGACCGTCACAGCCGCCGGTTGCGGATTCCGTCGCCATCATGCCTCAGAAGAGGAAGTACCGCTGGGCCATGGGAAGCTCGACGGCGGGCGCGGGTTCCACCGTCTCCCCGTCGATCCGCACCGTGAACGTGTCGGCGTCGACCTCGACCCGGGGCAGCGCGTCGTTCTCCCGGAGGTCGGCCTTGGTGACGGCGCGGGTGCCGCGGGTGGCGGTGAACGGCTTGGCTAGGCCGAGGCGTTCGGGCAGCGCGTCGTCGATGGCCGCCTGGGTGACGAAGTTGACGGAGTTCGCGGCGGGAGCGGCGCCGACGCCGCCGAACATCGGCCGGGGCAGCACGGGTTGCGGGGTGGGGATCGACGCGTTGGCGTCTCCCATCTGCGCGTAGGCGATCTGGCCGCCCTTGATGACCAGTTGCGGCTTGACCCCGAAGAACGCGGGCTGCCACAGCACCAGGTCGGCGAGCTTGCCCGCTTCCACCGAGCCGATCTCCGCGTCGAGGCCCTGGGCGATGGCGGGGTTGATCGTGTACTTGGCGACGTAGCGGCGCGCGCGGTGGTTGTCGGCGGGGCCGTCGCCGGGCAGGGCGCCGCGGCGGCGCTTCATCACGTGTGCGGTCTGCCAGGTGCGCGTCGCGATCTCGCCGATCCGGCCCATCGCCTGGGAGTCGGAGCTGATGATGCTGATGGCGCCGAGGTCGTGCAGCACGTCCTCGGCGGCGATCGTGGAGGGTCGGATGCGGGACTCGGCGAACGCGAGGTCCTCCGGGACGGCCGGGTTGAGGTGGTGGCAGACCATCAGCATGTCGAGGTGCTCCTCGACGGTGTTGACGGTGTGCGGGCGGGTCGGGTTGGTGGAGGACGGCAGCACGTGCGGCTGCGAGACGACGGTGATGATGTCGGGTGCGTGCCCGCCGCCCGCGCCCTCCGTGTGGTAGGCGTGCACGCCGCGTCCCGCGATCGCGGCGAGGGTGTCCTCGACGAACCCCGCTTCGTTCAACGTGTCGGTGTGGATGGCGAGTTGGGCGCCGCTGCGCTCGCACACGCGCAGGCACGCGTCGATCGCGGCCGGCGTCGCGCCCCAGTCCTCGTGGATCTTGAAGCCGACCGCGCCGTCCCGCAACTGCTGGTGCATGGCCGGCTGGTTGACGGTGTTGCCCTTGCCGAGCAGCCCGATGTTGACCGGGTACGCCTCCAGAGCGGCGAACATCCGGGCCAGGTGCCAGCCGCCGGGGGTGATGGTGGTCGCCTTGGTGCCCTCGGCCGGGCCGGTGCCGCCCCCGACGAGGGTGGTGACGCCGGAGGCGAGTGCCTGGTCGATCAGGGTCGGCGAGATGAAGTGGACGTGCGCGTCGATGGTTCCGGCGGTCAGGATGGCGCCGTTGCCCGCGATGATCTCGGTGTCGGGGCCGATGACCAGGTCGGGGTGGACCCCGTCCATCGTCTCCGGGTTGCCCGCCTTGCCGAGCGCGGTGATCCGGCCGCCGCGGATGCCGACGTCCGCCTTGACCACGCCCCAGTGGTCCAGCACGACGGCGCCGGTGATCACGGTGTCGGGGGCGCCCTCGGCGCGGGTGGCACGGCCCTGGCCCATCGACTCGCGGATGACCTTGCCGCCGCCGAAGACCGCCTCGTCGCCCGCGGTGCCGGGGTGGTCGGATGTGCCGGGCCCGCCCGCGAGGTCGCGTTCGACCTCGATCAGGAGGTCGGTGTCGGCGAGGCGGATACGGTCGCCGGCAGTGGGTCCGTAGAGGTCGGCGTATACGGCCCGGGACAGTTCAGGCACCGGCGGCTCCGCTCTGCTCGTCCAAGGGCCCGGCGGTCTCGCCGCGCAGTCCGGCCACGACGCGCTGCCCGGCGACGGGCACCAGTTCGACCTCGACCGGGATGCCCGGCTCGAACCGGACGGCGGTGCCCGCCGCGATGTTCAGCCGCAGGCCGCGAGCGGCGGCGCGGTCGAAGCGCAGCGCCGGGTTGGCCTCGGCGAAGTGGTAGTGGGAGCCGACCTGTACCGGCCGGTCGGCGGCGTTGAGCACGGTGAGCCGGGTGACCGGGCGGCCGACGTTGAGCGGCACGGCTCCGGCAGCGGTCAGGATCTCTCCGGGGATCACGGGCGCCGCCCCTCAGACGATCGGCTGGTGGACGGTGACGAGCTTGGTGCCGTCGGGGAAGGTGGCCTCGACCTGCACCTCGGGGATCATCTCGGCGATGCCGTCCATGACGTCCGCCCGGCTGAGCACGGTCCGCCCGGACGCCATCAGCTCGGCCACCCGCCGCCCGTCGCGGGCGCCTTCGAGGATGTGCGCGGTGATCAGCGCGACCGCCTCGGGGTGGTTGAGCCGCAGCCCGCGGGCGCGCCTTCGCTCGGCCACGTCGGCGGCCACATGGATCAGCAGCCGCTCCTGCTCATGGGGGGTCAACCGCACAGCCGCACCTCACAGTCTCCGGGCCCGTGAGGCTAGTTCGGCGCGGTTTCGAACGCGTTAACAGCTGTTACGGGCGGCGGTCGCCCGGCTGGGGGCCGCGGTGCTCGGCGGCGATGCCGAACCGGTGGCGTTCGCCCGTGGCGGACGCGCGGCCGCCCAGCGTGGAGACCGTACTGATCACCTGCTCCTCGGCCTGCTCGTCGAGTTCCCGCAGTCGTTGCAGGTCAGCGGCGGAGACCAGGCCGACCAGGGGCTTGCCGTGCCGGGTCAGCACCACCTGCTCGCCGCCGTAGACCACGCGGTTGATCAGTTCGGCGAGCTGCGCGCGGGCTTGTGTCACCGGGACGTCATGGGTCATGCTCCCCATCATAACGAGATGTACGTCCTGTACATTTTGACCTGACGGATTGATGCCGCGACCGATGTCCGCGTCGGCCCCCGCCCCCGCTCCCACCCCGGAACCGGCGGCCGAGCCGGCGGGCGCCGACGCGGCACCGACGGAGGTGTGCGATGACCGACCACCCGACGCCCGCGACCCCGAGCTTCATGACGCCACTGGCGTCCGCCTCTCCCCTGGCACCCACGGCCCGTTACGTGCTGCCCGAGTTCACCGAGCGCAGCAGCAACGGCGTCCGCACGATGGACCCGTACTCCAAGCTGCTCCAGGAGCGCATCGTCTTCCTGGGCACGCAGGTCGACGACACCTCGGCCAACGACGTGATGGCCCAACTCATCCATCTGGAGAGCGCCTCGCCCGACCAGGACATCAACCTCTACATCAACTCCCCCGGCGGCTCCTTCTCGTCGATGACCGCCATCTACGACACGATGCAGTTCGTCACCTGCGACGTGGCGACGGTCTGCATCGGGCAGGCCGCGTCGGCGGCCGCGGTGCTGCTGGCGGCGGGCGCACCGGGCAAGCGGATGATCACACCGGGGGCCCGCATCCTCATCCACCAGCCCTCGCTCGGCGACGTGGTGCGGGGCGACACCTCGGACCTGGAGATCCAGGCCAACGAAATGCTGCGCACCCGCGACCAGTTGGAGGCCCTGCTGGTGCGGCACACCGGTCAGCCGGCCGAGCGGGTCTCCGCCGACCTCGAACGCGACACGATCTTCGACGCGAATGCGGCGGTCGCGTACGGGCTGGCCGACGCGCTGACCACCAGCCGCAAGGGCGGCAACGGTTCGCGCGGCACCGGCCCGCGGTGAGCCCGGCGTGGCGCCCGAACTCCCGCCGCTGCCCGCCCTCACGCGCTCCGAGGGCGAACTCATCGACTGCTACCTGGAACTGGTCGACCTGCTCGGCCGGATCAACCCCTCCCGCACCACTGACACCTACTCGGCGCTCCGGGCCGCGCAGGCACTCGTCAGCCGGGCGTTGGCGATGCGGGACGCGCTCACGGTGATGCACCTGCGCGGCGAGACGGACCTGCACCACGCCACCCTCGGCCGCGCCCTGCGGGTACTGGACGGGGAGCGGCGGGCCGCGCGGGTCGCAGTGGCGCCCGAGCCGGCGGCGGACCCGGGTGGCAGCGGCGGCCCGTCGGCGTAGACCGCGGCAGCGCGCTGTCGGCGGCGCGTGGTCGGCATCGCACCGTCGGCGGCGGGTGGTCGGGCCGTACCGTCGGCGGCGCCACGGAGGCGGCAGCACCGCGGAGGCGCGGTCGCGCGCACCCGGCCGAACCCGCCCGCCGTCACCGCGTGTCACCGTTTTCCGCGACACGACCGCCGGTCTCATCAGCCCATTGGCGTATCGGAAGTTCTCGTGGCAAACGGGTGCGCGATTGCGCGTGTCGGCTGGACTGCGACTTCGCCGGTACCGGTCGGCGCAGTTCAGGGGGTACGGCGGGGGTACGCGAGCGGCTCGCGGGGGTGGCGGTTCACCCGGCTGGATGCAATGTGATGAAGGTCACATCGCGCGTTTCTGTCCCGGCGCCGCCCCGTCGTGTGCGTAACCATCCGTGGTGACGACAAGCCCCCGCCGCCGTGGCGGGGCGGTCCGTGCGGATGCCCAGTCCTGCCGACGCGCGGATGCCAGGTCGACACGAGTGCAACGGCAGGAGCGGAGGACCCAGCACGACGGGTCGCTCCGGCACCCACCGGTCTCCGGCGGGCGCCGGAGCACCCTTGGGGTGAAGCCGCTTGCATGCGGCCGGGCATCTTCGCCAGCCCGAACCCGACAGGTCATCCTTCGCAGGCTGATGACGAAGGGTCGCGCATGTGCACGCCCAACCGCATCTGCTTTCGGCCGGCCACTTCCCGGCTCTCGCGGCTCGGAGCCGCCTCTCTGCTCACCGCAGCGGCCGTCGCCGTCCCGATCCTGCTGCCGGGCAACGCCCAGCGGGCCGACGCCGCCACCATGGCCGCCAGGGCGCTGAGCATCGCCGCGTCGAAGAAGGGCTCGCCCTACCAGTGGGGGGCCACCGGGCCGTACCGCTTCGACTGCTCGGGGCTGACGCTGTACTCGTTCAAGCAGGCGGGCGAGCAACTGCCGCGCACCGCCGCCGCCCAGTACAACCGCACCACGCACATCTCGGCGGGTTCCCGCCGGGCGGGCGACCTGGTCTTCTTCCACAGCGGCTCGTCCGGCGCCTCGGTCTACCACGTGGGGATCTACGCGGGCGACGGCAACATCTGGCACGCGCCGAAGACCGGCAGCACGGTCCGGCTCGAACACATCTGGACCAGCGGCGTCTGGTACGGACGGGTGAACTGACGCCGCCCGGCGGCCGGGCACTCGACCGCACGCGCACCGCGCCCCCGACGGTCGACGCGGGCCGGGCCCCGGGCACCCTCCACGGCGGCGCGAGGCTCCGTCCGAGCCCAGGTCCGCGCTCAGGTCCGCGCTCAGGCCAGAACCACGCGCCCGCCCCTGCCCGCCGCGCGCCTAAGGCTCCACCCGCTGACGCCTCGTCACATCGCCGTGGCCCGGCCCCACTCGCGGGACACCCGCCAGGCCGGCGTCGCTCCCCCGGCCACGGCCACGGCCACGGCGAGGAGGGCCGCAATGCCGGTGAGGGTACGGCCGGTGTCGCCGACGGCGGCGTGCCGCGGGCAGTCGGCCCCCCAGTAGCCCGGCGAGGCGGGGCCGGACGCGCGCACCCACCCGGGCAGGGTGCCCGGACCCGCTCTGAGCGCCTTCCCCGTCACCCGTGCCCGGCGTGATCCGCGTGCTCGGCGTCATCGGCGTCGGGGGCGCCGCCCATCATGCGGAGCATCCCGGCGCCGCCGGTCCGGAAGAAGCGCACCAGGAGGGCGGCGGCCAGGACGAGGAAGGCGATGTTGAGGAAGGAGGTGTAGTTCCATCTGACGCCCTGCGTGGGGATCTTCGCGTCGGCCTGGTCGGGGATCAGGCCGAGGCCGCCGAAGAGGAGTTCGACGACGTATCCCGCGACGGCCATGGCGAGGTAGAAGGTGCCGAGGATGAACAGGGCCATGCGTGCGCCGTAGTACTTCCGGTAGATGTTCAGGATCGGCAGGATCAGCAGGTCGGCGAAGATGAACGCGACCACCCCGCCGAAGCTGATGCCGCCCTTCCACAGCACCACCGCCAACGGCACGTTGCCGATGGAGCAGACGAACGACGCGACCGCGACGAGCGGCCCGATCAGCGGTCCCCACAGCTTGGACGCCAGCGGGTGGCCGGAGAAGAAGAAGGCCCGCCAGAAGGAGTCCGGCACCCAGGCCGCGATCGCGCCGGCGATGAGCAGCCCCACGACCAGGTCGCGCAGGATCGCCGCCCATTCCATGACGAACACGTGGGCGGTGGCGGTGACCCCCTCGCGGGACAGCAGCCGGCGGGCGAACGAGCCCTCCGTCCGTACGGACATGTCCATCGCGGCGTGGCCCTCCATCGACCCGGCCACGCCGCGCTCGGCCTGCTCGCGGGCCTGGCGCAGCAGCCGGTCGCGCAGGAACAGCCGGAACAGCACGGCGAGCAGGATGATCATGACGGGGCCGCCGATGAACTCGGCCAGCGTGAACTGCCAGCCCATCAGCAGCGCGAGGATCACGCCGAGTTCGACGACGAGGTTGGTGGAGGCGATCTCGAAGGCCATCGCGGCGGTGAAGTCGGCGCCCTTGCGGAACAGCGAGCGCGCCAGCGCCACCGCCGCGTAGGAGCAGGACGAGGAGGCGACTCCCAGGCCGGTGGCGACGGCGAGGGTGCGGGGGCGGTCGTCGCCGAGCAGCGCGACCACCGTGGACTTGCGGATGATCGCCTGGACGACGGCGGACAGGGCGAAGCCCAGGATCAGTGCCCAGGTGATCTCCCACGTCATGGAGCCCGTGATGGACAGCGCGTGCAGTACGGCGTGCATGGACGAAACCTTCCCTGCCGGGTGCTCCTTGGAGGGCGGGCCGGTGCGAGGTCGCGGGGCGGCCCGGAGGCGCGGGTGGGGGCCGCCACCCGGGCGGCCCCCACCGGTTCAGCCGACGTCGAGCGTCAGTGCGGCGGTGTGCAGGGTGCCGGCGGTCCGGAACTGCAGGAAGAGCCGCCAGTCGCCGGCCGAGGGAAGTTCCGCGTGGAAGGAGAGCTGCGGCCCGCCGTGGTCACCGTCCACCCGCGCGGTCGGGTGCAGGTGCGCGAACGCGCCGTCGCCCTGGTGGAAGGCGGTCAGGTGGGCGTACGAGTCCAGATACGGCTGCAGGTCGGTGACGGGCTTGCCCGCCTTGGTGATCGTGACGGTGAGCGGGTGCTCCATCCCGGCCATCAACCCGCCGGCGACGCCGACGGTGTAGCCGTCCACCCGTACCGACGGCGCGGGCGCGGGCAGCGCCGCCATGGTGGCCGGCCCCGGCACGGCGACAGTGCGGGACAGGACGAACGCCGTGCCCTTGCCCGGGCCGCTGCCGGGCGTGAAGGACGCGAACATCCGCCAGGCGCCGGGCTTCAACTCGGCCAGGTCCGCGGTCCACGTCCCGTCGGCCGCCATGACCGGATGGAGGTGCTGGAAGCCCGTCAGGTCCGAGCGGACGGTGTAGAAGTGCAGGCGCTTGGTCTGGTCGACCGCGAAGTCGGTGACCGGCCTGCCGTCGGGCCCGGTGACCGTGAACCGGTAGGCGCCCGGCCGGCCCGCCGGGAGCGTCCTGGTCGCGCTGGTCAGCTGGTAGCCGTCCATGGCGGCGGACAGGCCGTCGCCGCCGGCCATGTGGTCCATGCCGGGCATGGTCGGGCCGTCGTGGGCGGAACCGACGGACGAGGGCGTCGCGGCAGCCGTGGACGGGGCCGTCGATCCGGCCGGGGCCGAGGCGGCGTCGCCGGAGGAGCCGCACCCGGCGAGCGCCAGCGCGAGTACGGCGGCCGCGCCGGCCGCGAAGAGGGCGCGGTGGTGTGCGAAGGGACGGAGGAAGGAGGACATCGGGAGGTTCTTTCCGGAGGGGCGCGCCACGACGGGCGCGCGGAGCGAGCAGGACGCGTCGCCGGAACCGGCACAACCGCCGTTCCGGCACGGCCTGCTCAGGTCCGCGCGACGCCCACCCGAAGCAGCAGGTCGCGCCCGCCCGTCGGCGGCCCGCGCCGCCACCTGCGGCCGACCGGTGCGGCACGACCGACCAACACCGGTACGGCGGCCACCGTGCCAACGGCCGCGGAAGCGTTCACCGGCAGCGGGCCGCGCGCGCGGGCCGGGGTGGACACGCACTTCTCCCCGTGTGCCGCGACCGGCGCCGCCGCCCGCGCGCCGTGGTCGACGGCACCGCCGGAGCGCGGCGCCGTCGCGGGTCCGCGAACCGCCATCGGCCCGCCATCATCCGCGTGCATGGCGGCAAGCGACGTCACGTCACCGTGGCACCCTTCGGCGGCGGTTGACGGGGCGCCGTGCATGAGGAACAGGCCGGCCAGAACGGCGCAGGCCAGCAGGAGACGGGCGATATCCCGCCGTCCGGCCACCCCCACGCCTGCCATCACCCGTTCCCTTCCCGCTCGACGTCCTGCGCCACGCAGCCGCCGGACCACCCGGCCGCCGCGCCGCGGCCACCCCGACCGTATACCCACACGGGGTATACGGCGCGGGCGCCCCGGTCAGTTCGCCGGGAGGAGCTCCGGGCCCTGGGGCTCGGGGGCCGGGACGAGACGCCAGGGGGTGTAGAAGGGGTTGCGCACGCAGCCGGAGAGGACCTCGCTCTTGGTCGCCTTGTCCACCGGGCAGGCACCGACGACGAAGCGGCGGTCGATGCCGCCGGCGAAGGCCACTTCGTGCTGGCCGGCCCACTTGTGGGTGTCACCGATCGTGGCGTTGACGTCGATCCCGCCGGGTGCGTCGATGTAGTAGTTGTACGCGGACTTCCACTGCTTGTAGAGGTCGTGGTCGTAGCTGGTGCTGACGTACGGCGACGGCTGGTTGACCTCGACGTAGGCGGCCAGGTCGTACTGCCCGTCCTGCGGGGCCTTCGGCTGGAAGCCCTCGTGGAAGACCACGGCCGGCGCCCGCCCGTCCGCGCGGTACAGCTCGCCGCAGGTGCGGCGGTAGCTCGGCGGGTCGGGGACGATGCGGTGGACGTCGACGCTGCGGTCGGCGGCGGCGAAGAGCGGGTCGTGGACGACGGGGCAGAAGTCCGCGGCGGCCGCGGGCGCTTCGGGAGCCCGGGTCGGAGCCGCCGTCGCCGCACCGGAGGACGTCTGGGTGGCGAGAACGGCGGTGAGGGTCAGCGCGCCGGCCGCGGCGAGCGACCGGACTCGGTTCATGATCATGGACGTAGCGTGCCGGTCACGGAAGCCGGGACCGCTGAACGTCACCCGATCGTAGGCGCGTCCGCACGTCGGCGAACCCGTACCGGTGCTGTTTCAGAACGGAGTTGACGTGAAGTCAGCTCGGCATTGACGCCCCGGCGCCTCGCCGCGCGGGAGCGGTCCCCGCCGGGGACCTGCCAGGGACCTGCCAGGACCTGCCCGGGGACCTGCCGGGGACCGCTCCCCCGCCGGGGGCGAGAATGCGGGGATGGCCCGCCCCACCGAACTCGCCCGCCTGCTCGCCGATGTCGCGCGCGGCGCCTTCCCGCCGCCCGACGGCACCGTCGCGTTCGTGCCGCAGCCGTCGCTCCGGGATGCCGGGGTGATCGCGTTCACCGCGCACAGCGTGGTGTTCGCGGACGTGGACGCCGAGCCGGACGACCGGGAGGACCCCGGGGTTGCCCTGCGGGAACTGCTGCCGGCCGGTGACCTGTCCGCGCCGCTCAACCCGCCGTTCCTGAGCGCGCTCACGGCCCGCACCGGCCGCCAGGTCAACAACATCGACGTCCTCGCCGTGGCGGGTCCGCTGCCGGGGCCGCCGCCCGGCCCCGCGCTCGTGGAGACCAACGACCGCTCGCACCCCCGGATCGTGCGCGCGCTGCGGCACCGTGACGGCGTGCGCGCCTGGACCGTCCCCGGCGCGACGCTGCTGCTGGGCCGCGGTGTGGCCGGCCGCTGGGAGGCGGCCGTGGAGGTCGAACCCCGGGCCCGCGGCAGGGGTCTCGGGCGGTCGCTGGCCGTGGCCGCGCGCCATCTGGTGCCGGACGGCGCCCCGGTGTGGGCGCAGATCGCCCCGGGCAACGCGGCGAGCCTGCGCGCCTTCCTGGCCGCGGGTTTCACCCCGGTCGGCGCCGAGGCCCTGCTGCTGCCGGCCCCGGACCCGCTGCCGCCGAACCCGTACCCACACCCGTACCCGCAGGCCCCGCCGGCCGCGGACCGGAACGGCGCGTGAGGCGCGCGCCGACGGCCCGGGGCGGCTGGTCAGAGCACGGGGATCGCCCAGGGGATCATGATCCAGACCGTCTTGCCGCCGTCACAGGTCGGGATGATCCGCAGCGTGCCGCCGGACTCGGCGACGAGGTGGCGGACGATCGCCATGCCGCGCCCGTTGTCCTGCTGGACGGCGCCGGGCAGGCGCTGCGGCCAGCGCGGGTGCGAATCGGTGACGCCGATGTGCAAGTGCTCGCTGTGCTCCAAACGGATGTCCACGGTGAAGTTGGGTGACAGGCCGGAGGTGTGCAGCACCGCGTTGGTGGCGAGTTCGGAGACGACCAGACGTACGGAGTCCAGGGTCGGCGCGTCGGGCGGCAGCCCCCACTCGGCGAGCCGTGCGCACACGTAGGCCCGCGCCGCGGACACCGCTACGGGGTCACTCGGCAGGGTGACGGATGCTTCCTGAAGGTCAGCCATGGTGACGCTGTTCCCTTTCTCGCCGGGTCCGGACGCCGGCGCGCACGGAGGAGTCCGTACGTGCCGGGTCCGGATGCGGCTGATTCGCGCCAGAGTGTCATCCATCGTGCCGCCATTAGGACCGGAGAGCGCGCTATGCATATATCTGTCGCTCAAAACGGTGAACTCTGCTACGTGAGAACGCATTTGGTCGGCACACTGTCGTATCGCAGTGTTCGCGACGGACGACGACTGCACCACTTCAGCCCAGGAGGCACGAAACATCATGGAACGAGTCCCGGCCGTACGCCGGCGCCGGCTCGGCGAGGAGCTGCGCCGGCTGCGCGATCTGGCCGGACTGACCAGCGGGGAAGCGGCCCGGCTGGCCGGCTGGCACCAGTCGAAGGTCAGCCGGATCGAGACCGGCCGCAGCAGCGTGCGCCCCGAGGACGTGGAGGTGCTGCTGAGCGTGTACGCGGTACGCGACGGCGACCTGCGCGACCTGCTGGCGACGCTCGCCGGCCGCGGCTACCAGCGCGGCTGGTGGCACGACTTCCGCGACGTGCTGCCGCCGGAGTACCGCGACTTCATCACCCTGGAGACAGGCGCCAGCCGGGCCCGCTCGATGGAGAACAGCGTGGTGCCCGGACTGCTCCAGACCCCGGCGTACGCCCGCGCGCTGACCCGCGACGTGATGCCGCAACTCACCGAGCGCGAGGTGGACGCGCTCGTTGACGTCCGGATAGCCAGGCAGGCGGTCCTGCGCCAGGACCGGCCACTGGAGCTGTGGGCGGTGCTCGACGAGTCGGTGCTGCGGCGGTGGGTGGGCGGCCCGGAGGTGATGGCCGAGCAACTGCTGCGGCTGCGCGAGGCGATGGAGCTGCCCCAGGTGCGTCTGCAAGTGCTCCCGTTCGCGGCCGGCGGACACCAAGGAGTGACGAATTCTTTCGTCATCTTCTCATTTCCGCGCATTGCCGATCTCGACGTGGTGGTTGTCGACCATTTGACGAGTAGTCTCTACGTCGATCGGAAAGAGGACATCGCGGCGTACGGAGCAGCGTTCGCCCGATTGAGTGGCCGCGCTCTTCACCGGGAGGAGTCGGCTGAAATGATCAACAGCATTCGTAAGGAGGTTTCATGACAACGCTGCCCCGTTTTATTTCCTCCAGCGAGACGCTCGGCGGCGCTAGTTGGCGGCGCAGCAGTCACAGCACCGCGGCGAACAACTGCGTGGAGGCCGCCAGGCTCCCCTCGGGTCTGACCGCGGTCCGTGACTCCAAGGACGTACGCGGGCCCGCGCTGCTCTTCGCCCCGCAGGCGTGGAGCGACTTCGTCCGGGATCTGGCCGACGGCGGGCCGCTCAGCGCGGTGGAGCGGCCCGGGCGATGACGTCGACCGCGCGGTGGACCTGAGGGCCGGTCAGGTCACACCGCGCGGTCAGCCGCAGCCGGGAGACCCCGTCCGGCACGGACGGCGGGCGGAAGCAGCCGACCGCCAGGCCCTCCTCCCGGCAGCGCGCGGCCCAGGCGAGGGCGTCGTCGGGCGAGGGCGCGCGCACGGACACCACGCACGCGTCGGGCGCGGTGGCGTCCAGGCCGCGCCCGGTCAGCAACCGGTGGAAGTCCCGGGCCACCTGGCGGGCGCGGGCGGCCCGGTCCGGCTCGCGTCGCAGCAGCCGCAGCGCGGCCAGCGCGGCGCCCGCGGCGGCGGGGGCCAGTCCGGTGTCGAAGATGAAGGTGCGGGCGGCGTTGACGAGGTGCTCGATCACGGCGGCCGGCCCGAGCACCACCCCGCCCTGGGCACCGAAGGACTTCGAGAGGGTGGCGGTGCACACCACGTCGGGCGATCCGGCCAGCCCGGCGGCGTGGGCGCTGCCCCGGCCGCCGTCACCCATGACGCCCAGGCCGTGCGCGTCGTCGAGCAGCAGCGCCGCGCCGTACGCGCGGCAGGCGGCGGCCAGTTCGGGCAGCGGCGCCGCGTCGCCGTCGACGGAGAAGACCGCGTCGCTGACGACGAACGCGTTCCCGCCCGCGCCGCCGGCGGGCGGCTCGCCGCTGTCGCGCGCGCCGAGCGCCTTGCGGACCGCTTCGGGGTCGGCGTGGCGGACCACCTCGGTCCTGGCCTTGGACAGCCGGCAGCCGTCGATCAGGGAGGCGTGGTTGGCCGCGTCGGAGACCAGCAGGGTGCCGGGGCCGGTGAGCGCGGTGATGGCGGCGAGGTTGGCGGCGTAGCCGGAGGCGAAGACCAGGGCGGCCTCGAACCCGGTGAACGCGGCGAGCTCCGCCTCGAGTTCGGCGTGCAGCGCGGTGCTGCCGGTGACCAGCCGGGAGCCGGTGGAGCCGGCGCCCCAGCGCAGGCAGGCGTCGGCGCCGGCCCGGACCACCTCCGGGTGCCGGGTCAGGCCGAGGTAGTCGTTGCCGGCCAGGTCCAGCAGCGGCGAGTCGGCCGCCCGGGGCCGCAGTTCGCGGCGCAGGCCGGCGGCCCGCCGCACCCGGTCCTGGGCGGTGAGCCATCCGAAGGGGCCGTCGGCGCGTCCGTGCTGCTGAGAAGTGCTGTCCACGCCAGCAACGTACTGGGTGAGCGGCCCGATACCGGGTGTGGTGATGCACACATACCCGGCCGCTGATGTTGTGCGGTGCGCCATTGGCCGGGCCCGCCGCCGTACGCGAGGATTGCGGGCATGGATCTGCTGACGGCACTGGTGGGCAAGGGTCTGCGGCGCGAGCCGCCGACGCGGGACGAGGCGCTGGCGGTGCTCGCGACCTCCGACGACGAACTGCTGGACGTGGTGGCCGCGGCGGGCCGGGTGCGCCGGCAGTGGTTCGGTCGCCGGGTCAAGCTCAACTACCTGGTGAACCTCAAGTCCGGTCTCTGCCCGGAGGACTGCTCGTACTGCTCGCAGCGGCTCGGCTCGCAGGCCGACATCCTCAAGTACACCTGGCTGAAGCCGGACGAGGCGGTCGCGGCGGCCACGGCGGGGGTGTCCGGGGGCGCGAAGCGGGTGTGCCTGGTGGCCAGCGGGCGCGGGCCGACCGACCGGGACGTGGACCGGGTCTCGAAGACCATCGAGGCGATCAAGGACGGCAACGAGGGCGTGGAGGTCTGCGCCTGCCTCGGGCTGCTCTCCGGCGACCAGGCGGAGCGGCTGCGGGCCGCGGGCGCGGACGCGTACAACCACAACCTCAACACGTCCGAGGGCACCTACGCGGACATCACCACGACGCACACCTACGCCGACCGGGTGGACACGGTGCGGCAGGCGCAGGCGGCGGGGCTGTCGGCGTGTTCGGGGCTGATCGCGGGGATGGGCGAGAGCGACGCGGACCTGGTGGACGTGGTGTTCTCGCTGCGGGCGCTGGACCCGGACTCGGTGCCGGTCAACTTCCTGATCCCGTTCGAGGGCACCCCGCTGGCCAAGGAGTGGAACCTCACCCCGCAGCGGTGCCTGCGGATTCTGGCGATGGTGCGGTTCGTCTGCCCGGACGTGGAGGTACGGCTGGCCGGCGGGCGCGAGGTGCACCTGCGCAGCATGCAGCCGCTCGCGCTGCACCTGGTCAACTCGATCTTCCTCGGCGACTACCTGACGAGCGAGGGGCAGGCCGGGCAGACCGACCTCGACATGATCGCGGACGCCGGCTTCGAGGTGGAGGGCGCCGACACCACCACGCTGCCCGCGCACCGGCGGTCCGACGAGGCGCGCACGGCGGCCGGTTCGGGCTGCGGGTCCCACGACACGGCGTGCGGATCGTGCGAGCACGGCGAGCCGGCTACGGCTACGGCTACGGCTACGGCTACGGCTACGGCTACGGCTACGGCTACGGGCCAGCCTGCCGGCACGGCGTCGGGTTCGGGCACGGGTCCCCGTACGGACCTGGTCGCCGTGCGCCGGCGAGGCGCGGGGACGGACCTGCCGCCCAATGCCTGAACCGCTGCCGGTGGACGTGCTGCTGGACCTGGACCGGCGGCACGTCTGGCACCCTTACGGCCCGATGCCCGGCCGCCAGGAACCCCTGGTGGTGGAGTCTGCCTCGGGCGTACGACTGCGGCTCGCCGCGCCCGCTCAGGGCAGGACCGAGCTCGTGGACGGCATGTCGTCCTGGTGGTCGGCGATCCACGGCTACCGGCACCCGGTGCTCGACGAGGCCGCCCACGCCCAACTGGACCGGATGAGCCACGTCATGTTCGGCGGGCTCACCCACGAGCCTGCGGTGCGGCTGGCCGCGCGGCTGGTCGAGATCACTCCGGAGCCGTTGCGGCACGTCTTCCTCGCGGACTCCGGCTCGGTGTCGGTCGAGGTGGCGCTCAAGATGTGCCTGCAGTACTGGCGTTCGCTGGGGCGGCCGGGCAAGCGGCGGCTGCTCACCTGGCGCGGCGGGTACCACGGCGACACCTGGCAGCCGATGTCGGTATGTGACCCGGATGGCGGTATGCACCATCTATGGTCCGGTGTGCTACAGGAGCAGGTCTTCGCGGACGCGCCGCCGCCCGGGTTCGACGCGGAGCCGTCGGCCGCGTACGCCACCCACCTGCGCGAGCTGATCGGGCGTCACGCCGACGAGCTGGCCGCGGTCGTGGTGGAACCCGTCGTCCAGGGCGCGGGCGGGATGGCGTTCCACTCCCCCGCGTACCTGCGGGTGCTGCGGGAGGCGTGCGACGAGTACGACGTCCTGCTCGTCCTCGACGAGATCGCCACCGGGTTCGGCCGCACCGGACGGCTGTTCGCGGCCGAGCACGCGGGGATCGCGCCCGACGTGATGTGCGTCGGCAAGGCGCTCACCGGGGGGTACGTCTCCCTCGCCGCGGCCCTGTGCACCTCCCGGGTGGCCGAGGGGATCTCGCGCGGCGAGGTGCCCGTGCTCGCGCACGGCCCCACGTTCATGGGGAACCCGTTCGCCGCGGCCGTGGCGAACGCGTCGCTGGACGTCCTGCTCACCCAGGACTGGGCGACCGAGGTCAAACGGATCGAGGCCGGGCTGCGGGAAGGGCTCGCGCCCGCCGCAGAGCTGCCCGGAGTGCGCGATGTCCGCGTGCTCGGCGCGATCGGGGTGGTCCAGCTCGACCACCCCGTCGACATCGACGCGGCCACCCGCGCCGCGGTCGGCTCGGGTGTATGGCTGCGGCCCTTCCGCGACCTCGTCTACGCGATGCCCCCTTACGTCACCGGGGACGAGGACGTCGCCCGGATCAGTGCGGCCATCGTCGCGGCGTCCGCCGCCGGCTGAACCCGGGGCACCCCGGCCGCCCGGGGTGCCCCCGCGCCGGCCTCCCGCAGGGAGCGGCACCCGGCGAAGAAGCGCGGGTCGTCGTGGAGTCCACGGCCGCTGACCGGCCTCACAGGTGCCGGGCCAGGTCGGCCATGTCCACCAGCGGCAGGCCCCAGCGCAGCGCGGCGATCTCCAGATCGGCCGCCTTGGCCATGGTGCCGTCGTGGTTCATGACCTCGCAGCAGACGCCCACCGGTGGCAGTCCGGCCGCCGTGCACAGCGCGACGGTGGCTTCCGTGTGGCCGGCACGCTCCGCGAGGCCGCCCGGGCGAGCGGCCAGGGGGAAGACGTGCCCGGGCCGCAGGAAGTCCGCCGGCCGGGCGTCCGGATCGGCCAACCGCCGTACGGTCGCGGCACGTTCCGCCGCCGAGACACCGGTGCCGGTCGCCGCCGCCAGGTCCACCGGGACGTGCGGCCGGGTGCCGTGCCGGTCGCCGGGGCCCGGCACCGGGCCGAGCTCCAGCCGTTCGAGCACCTCGGGCGCGCACGGCACCGTGGAGTGGCCGCAGACCTGGGTGAGCAGGAAGGTGAACGCCTCGGGGCGCAGCCGCGCCCCCGCGAACACCACGTCGCCCTCGCACTCCCGCTCCGGGTCCCAGATCACCACGCCGCCGCCGGCCGCGAGTTGCGCCACCGCCTGCTGCACGCCCCGGGCGCCGGTGACCCGCCCCGCCCACGGCAGCGCCGCGACCACCTCGGACACCGCCCGATGCGGGTCCTGCGGCCAGCGCCGCGCCAGTCGGGTGACCAGGTCGGGCTCCAGGTTGACCTGGTCCCCCACGGACAGGTCGGCCAGCGTGGTGGCCTGGAGCGTCAACGGGACCAGCGCCACCGCGAACCGGTCCCGGGCCACCTCGGCGACGGTGAGGCTGACCCCGTCGACCGCCACCTGGACCTTGGCCGTGACCAGCGCGTGGAACCGCTCGGGCGGCTTGATCCACATCCGCCGCATCGGGCCGTCCTCGTCGATCCGTACGACCTTGCCGACGGCCTCGACGTCGCCCTGGACCAGGTGCCCGCCGCTGGGATCGCCGAGCCGCAACGGCGTCTCGACGTTGACGCGCGTCTGGGGCGGGATACGGCCGAGCGTCGACCTGCGCCGGGTGTCGGCCGACACGGCCGCCGCCAGGACACCGTCCTGCCCGGCGACCGGCGCCACCGTCAGCCCCACGCCGTTCACGCAGATCGAACAGGTCGCGGACCTGGCCGCTTCGGGCGCCCGCACCATGATGAAGTCCGGGCCCTCGGCCACCACGGTGCCGACCTCGTGAATGTGTCCGGTGAACAACTCGTACCACCTCTCGTCAGCGGCCGGACGACAACCGGCCGCGGGGAGAACCGCGCAGGGGCCCGCGTCGGGCCCGAGAGGTGGCGGGGTGTCACCGCTTGGCGCCGGAATCACACCGGCTCGTCCCACCGCGACGGGTGGAACCGGCGGGCTCTCACCGCCGCACCTTGGAATCGCACCGCCGCCATCCAACACGAGCCGCAACTGCCGGGCAAGCAGCGCGCGCGGCCCGCTCGACCGGCTCCACCCGGCTGCTTACGGGCCGGCGCGCGCCGCCGTCGCGCCGGTCGCCAGGGCCCGGGACGGGGGCTCGGTTTGTGCGAGGTGGGGGGTGGGCGGGCATGCTGGGGGCTTTCCGAGGGGAGTGCGGGTATGGCGATCGTTGTGGTGACCGGGACGGGCACCGAGGTGGGCAAGACGGTGGCGACGGCGGCGGTCGCGGCTGCTTCGCTGGCGCAGGGGCTGAGCGTGGCGGTGCTGAAACCCGCGCAGACGGGGGTGCTTGAGGGCGAGCCCGGGGACGCCGCGGAGGTCGCGCGGCTGGCCGGTGAGGTGACGGCGGTGGAACTGGCGCGCTACCCGGAGCCGTTGGCGCCGGCCACGGCGGCGCGGCGGTCGGGGCGGCCGGCGGTGACCCCGGAGGAGATCGCCGAGGCCGCGGCGAAGCTCTCGGCCGTGCACGACGTGGTGCTGGTGGAGGGCGCCGGGGGGTTGCTGGTGCGGTACGACGAGAAGGGCTCCACGCTGGCGGACACGGCGTCGCTGCTGCACGCGGGCGTGCTGCTGGTCGCACCCGCGGGGCTGGGCACGTTGAACGCGACGGCGCTGACCGCGGAGGCGATGCGGGCCCGCAAGCTCACCTGCCTCGGTGTGATCATCGGCAGTTGGGCGAGCGAGCCGGGCCTGGCCGAGCGCTGCAACGTGCTGGACCTGCCGGAGTCGGCGGGGGCACCGCTGCTGGGTGCGTTGCCGCAGGCTGCCGCGTCCCTGTCGCCGACGGCGTTCCGCGCCGCGGCCCGTGACTGGCTCGCGCCGCAGCTGGGCGGCGTGTGGGACCCTGCCGCCTTCGCGCACGTCTACGGGCCTCCGCAGCCCGCCGCGCAGGGGTAGGGGAAGGGGTGGGGCGGGGGTTGGTGGCCCGGTCCGGATCGGCCCCCGGCGACACCCTCAGCCGGTCCAGGCGCGCAGCTCGCGGGCGATCCGGTCGACGCCGACCCCGCCGTCCTTGACCAGGCGGGCCAGATCGCGGACCTGCTCGGGCGAGGTGGTGACCTTCAGCCCCTCCGCGACGAGGTAGGCGTAGGCCACGGCGGTGGCGAACAGCGCGTTGGACCGCTCCAGGGCCGGGACGTGCAGCAGCAACTGGAGCAGCGCGGCCGCCCGCAGGTGCTCGTCTCCGTAGACGGGGCGGCCGAATATCTCGGCGCGGTGCCGGCTCACGGCGGCGACGAGCGCGCCCCAGTCGGTGACCTGCGGGTCCCCCGGCGTGTTGTGTTCGGCGACCATCAGCAGCCAGGCGAGGTCGATCCGCAGGGTCAACGGGCGCCTTCACCGGTGGGGGGCGTGCTGCCGAACTCCTCGTCGAAGACCGCTTCGTACCGCTTCATGAAGTCGGCCGCGGCCTGGACGAAGGCCCGGCCGTTCTCCCCCTCGTCCTGCTGGACGAGTTCCTCGATGTAGCGGTTCACGCTGATGCCGCGCTGCGAGGCGCGTTCCCGCGCCGTCTCCGCGGTGGCTTCTTCCACCCGCACGTTCAACTGGGTTTTCGCCATGCGTCCACGCTAGCGCTCGG
This sequence comes from Streptomyces sp. NPDC088194, assembly GCF_040702025.1. Classification (NCBI taxonomy): domain Bacteria; kingdom Bacillati; phylum Actinomycetota; class Actinomycetes; order Kitasatosporales; family Streptomycetaceae; genus Streptomyces; species Streptomyces sp. NPDC088194. The sequence goes on from NZ_JBFBIV010000007.1 coordinate 101,069, forward strand.
GTGCTAGTAGCGGCAAGAGCGCTCTGCGGGATCGCCCGGGCCGCGCGGCCCGTGGCGCGTCGTCGGCGTGTCCCCCGCGTGTCTCGGATCGCGAAATCCTCCGGGGCGCGGCGAGCGGGGCTGGTTGGCTGGGGCGCATGAGCGATCTTCGGATACGGCCGGCAGCGGTCGCGGACGCCGGCGCCGTACTGGCCTTCTGGCAGGTGGCCGCGGAGGGCACCAGCATCAGTGACGACGAGACAGGCGTGGCCGGGCTGGTCACGCGGGACCCCGAGGCCCTGCTGCTCGCCGAGCGTGACGGGGCCCTGGTGGGGACGGTGATCGCGGGGTTCGACGGGTGGCGGTGCCATCTGTACCGGCTGGCCGTTCACCCGGATGCCCGCCGGCAGGGTGTGGCCCGGGCGCTCCTGGAGGCAGCAGAGGAACGGTTCCTCGCGCTCGGGGGGCGGCGCGGCGACGCGATGGTGCTGGAGGCGAACGAACGGGCGCAGCACGCGTGGCGGGCCGGCGGCTACCTGCCGGAGGAGCAGTGGCGGCGCTGGACGAAGTGGTTGGGCTAGCGCCCGGCGTGGGCGGGCCCCCCAGGGTGCCCCGTACTGTCGGTTCCGGACCGATCCCCCGATGGGGGGCTTGTCGCGCGGTTCCCCGCGCTCCTTGATCGGGCACCCGGGCGCACTTCGCCGGGTTCGTGTGGGTGCGGGTGGGCGGGGGCTGGTTGATCATGGGGGGTGAGGTGTTCCGATGATCGAAACGCTCCTGGTGGCGGTGGCGCTGCTGCTCACGTTCGTGTGCGGTGTGTTCGTCGCGGCGGAGTTCTCGTTGACGACCGTCGAGCGCGGCGAGCTGGAGCGCGCGGCGGCGGGCGGGGAGCGCGGGGCGGCGGCCGCGCTGGCCGCGGTCCGTTCGCTGACCGTGCAGCTGTCCGGCGCGCAGCTCGGGATCACCGTCACCGGGCTGATCATCGGCATGCTGGCCGAGTCGTCGGTCGCGAAGCTGCTGCGCGGGCCGCTGCGGGCCGCGGGGCTGCCCGCGTCCGGGGCGGCGTCGCTGGCGCTGGTGCTGGGCACCGCGCTGTCCACGGTGGCGCTGATGGTCATCGGCGAGCTGGTGCCGAAGAACTGGGCGATCTCGCGGCCGCTGGAAGTGGCGAAGGCGGTCGCGACCCCGCAGCGCGCGTTCAGCACGGCGTTCGGGCCGCTGATCCGGCACCTGAACAACACCGCCAACCAGGTGCTGCGCCGGATGGGCCTGGAGCCGGCCGAGGAGCTGGCCTCCGCACGCGGCCCGCAGGAGCTGCGCGCGCTGGCCCGGCACTCCGCGAAGGCGGGCGCGCTGGAGCCGGACACCGCCGAGCTGTTCGTCCGGACCATCGGCCTGGCCGACCTGACCGCCCAGAACGTGATGACGCCCCGGGTCCAGGTGACCGCCCTGGAGGCGCGCGCCACCGCCGAGGACGTCGCGAACGCCACCCGCGCCACCGGACTGTCCCGCTTCCCGGTCTACCGCGGCACCCTCGACGCGGTGATCGGCACCGTGCACATCAAGGACGTGCTGGCGGTCCCCGCCGACCGCAGGCCCCGGGTGCCGGTCACCGAGCTACTCCGCGAGCCGCTGCTGGTCCCGCACTCCCTGGCCGTGGACCGGCTGCTCGACCGGTTCTCCGCCCGCCGCTCGATGGCCGTGGTGATCGACGAGTACGGCGGCACCGCGGGCGTCGCCACGCTGGAGGACATCGTGGAGGAGGTGGTCGGCGAGGTGCGGGACGAGCACGACCCGCTCGAAGCGCCCGACCTGCTCTTCCTGCGCGAGGACCCGCTGGGCCGCCGGATCTACGACGCGGACGGCGCGGCCCGCACCGAGGACCGGCTGGAGCGGATCGGGCTGCACGCGCCCGACGGGCCGTACGAGACGCTGGCCGGGCTGGTCGCGCAGCGGCTCGGGCGGATTCCGGAGCGCGGTGACGTGGTCGAGGTGGAGGGCTGGCGGATCGAGGTGACCGACGCGAGCGGGCGGCGCGCGGCGCGGGCCCGGCTGGTGTCCCCGCCGAGCGGGCCCGGCACCGACGCCGCCAGTACGGCCGCCGACGGGACGGGGGCCGCGCGGTGACCGCCGTCCAGCTGGTGGTGGGCCTGCTCACCATCGTGGTGAACGCCTTCTTCGTCGGCGCCGAGTTCTCGATGATCTCGGTGCGCCGCGACCAGATCGAGCCGCGCGCCGAGGCGGGCGACCGGCGGGCGCGGCGGGTGCTGTGGGGCCTCGAACACGTCTCGCCGCTGCTGGCCGCCGCCCAGCTCGGCGTCACCGCCTGCACGCTGGTGCTCGGCATCGTCGCGGAGCCGGCCATCGAGCACCTGCTGGAACCGCTCTTCCATGCCGCGCACGTGCCGGACGGCGCGGCGCGCCCGGTGTCGTTCGTGATCGCGCTGGCGGTGGCGACCTATCTGCACATGCTCTTCGGGGAGATGGTGCCGAAGAACATCACGCTCGCCGACCCGGTGCGGTCCGCTCTGCTGCTGGGGCCGCCCCTGGTCGCGCTCACCCGGGCGCTGCGTCCGCTGATCTTCGCGATCAACGCGCTCGCCAACGCGGGGCTGAAGCTGGCACGGGTGGAGCCGCGTACCGAGATCGCCGCGGTGTTCTCCGACGACGAGCTGTCGCGGATGGTGGTGGACGCGGGCGCCGCCGGGCTGCTGGACGAACGGGCCGCCGAGCGGCTGCGGGACGCGCTGGAGCTGGGGCGGCGGCCGGTCGGCGAGATCGTGGTGCCGCCGGAGCGGGTGGTACGCGCCCGGCTCGGCATCACCGCGGAGGGGCTGGAGGCCCTGAGCGCCCGGTCCGGCTTCTCCCGCTTCCCGGTCGCCGACGACGACGGGCGCGTCCTCGGCTACCTCCACGTCAAGGACGCGCTCGACGCCGAGCCGCGCGACGCGCCCTTCCCCCGGTCGGCGCTGCGCCGGATCACCCGCGTCGGCGCGGCCACCCCGCTCGACGACGTCCTCACCGCGATGCGTGCCGGCCGCGCCCACCTCGCCGCCGTCGTGGACGCCGACGGGCACGGGGTCGGCCTGGTCACCATGGAGGACGTCCTCAAGGAGCTGGTGGGGCGGGGCCGGCCCTGACCCTCGGGCACCCGACCGGCGCGCACGGCAATTCCGTCGTGCCGCGCAATGCGCATTCCCGACTTTCGATCTACCCGATTATTGATCAACCCGGCTGACCTCTCGGCGAGGCCGCTTCGGAAAAGACCTGGTGGATTGCCATTCTTCCACTACGGCCGATGACCGGCCGGCGTCGATTTCGGGGAGTGATGAAGTGACGGCTGGCAGCACCGCGGAGCCGGTCGGCGTCGACGATTCGTACGAGGACGAGGTGCCGGCCAGGCGGAAGCGCCCGGGCAGCGTGTTCGTGAGCTGGGCGACCACCACCGATCACAAGACCATCGGCACGATGTACCTGGTGACGACGTTCGCCTTCTTCCTCATCGGCGGCATCATGGCGCTGCTGATGCGGGCCGAACTCGCCCGCCCCGGCCTTCAGTTCCTGTCCGCGGAACAGTACAACCAGGCGTTCACGATGCACGGCACCGTGATGCTGCTGCTGTTCGCGACACCGCTGTTCTCGGGATTCACCAACTGGATCATGCCGCTGCAGATCGGCGCGCCCGATGTGGCGTTCCCGCGGCTGAACATGCTCGCCTACTGGCTCTATCTCTTCGGCTCGCTGATCGCGATCGGCGGATTCCTCACCCCGCAGGGCGCGGCCGACTTCGGCTGGTTCGCGTACTCGCCGCTGAACAACGCGATCAACTCGCCCGGCATCGGCGCCGACATGTGGATCATGGGCCTGGTGATGACGGGCTTCAGCACGATCTTCGGCGCCGTCAACTTCATCACCACGATCATCTGCATGCGCGCCCCCGGCATGACCATGTTCCGGATGCCGATCTTCTGCTGGAACGTGGTGCTCACCTCGCTGCTGGTCCTCTTCGCCTTCCCGGTGCTGGCCGCCGCGCTGCTGTGCCTGGAGGCCGACCGGAAGTTCGGGGCACACGTCTTCGACGCGGCCAACGGCGGCGCGATCCTGTGGCAACACCTGTTCTGGTTCTTCGGCCACCCCGAGGTCTACATCATCGCGTTGCCGTTCTTCGGGATCATCACCGAGATCATCCCGGTCTTCTCCCGCAAGCCGATCTTCGGATATCTGGGGCTGGTCGCGGCGACGATCGCCATCGCCGGCCTCTCGGTGACGGTGTGGGCGCACCACATGTACGTCACCGACTCGGTGCTGCTGCCGTTCTTCTCGTTCATGACCTTCCTGATCGCGGTACCGACCGGGGTGAAGTTCTTCAACTGGATCGGCACGATGTGGAAGGGCTCACTGAGTTTCGAGACGCCGATGCTGTGGTCCATCGGCTTCCTGATCACGTTTCTCTTCGGCGGGCTGACCGGTGTCATCCTGGCGTCGCCACCGCTGGACTTCCACGTCTCGGACTCCTATTTCGTGGTCGCGCACTTCCACTACGTGGTCTTCGGCACCGTGGTGTTCTCGATGTTCGCCGGATTCCATTTCTGGTGGCCGAAGATGACCGGCAAGATGCTCGACGAGCGGCTCGGCAAAATCACCTTCTGGACGCTGTTCTTCGGCTTCCACGGGACTTTCCTGGTCCAGCACTGGCTGGGCGTCATCGGAATGCCGCGCCGCTACCCGGACTACCTCGCGGCCGACGGCTTCACCACGCTCAACACGGTCTCCACCATCAGTTCCTTCCTGCTCGGCATGTCGATGCTGCCGTTCCTCTACAACGTGTGGAAGACCGCGAAGTACGGCAAGAAGGTCGGGGTCGACGACCCGTGGGGCTACGGCCGTTCGCTGGAGTGGGCGACCTCCTGCCCGCCGCCGCGGCACAACTTCGTGACGCTGCCCCGGATTCGGTCCGAGTCCCCGGCGTTCGACCTGCACCACCCGGAGATCTCGACCCTCGACGACGCCTCGCACCGGCCCGACCGCTCCATCACCGTGCCGCGGGGCGACACCCACCAGTAGCTGCCGACGACCGGACGGGACCCACGCGTGGGCGCGGACAGGAACGACCACTCAGGGCTCGACCGGATCGAGGGCTACCTGCTGTGGAACGCGGAGCTGGCGCAGGCGCGCCGCGAGGCTGCCGGTTTCACCGCTCATCTGCCCTGGCTGACCACCGCGCAGCGCGAGGAGGTCGAACGGGTCTATGTCGCCGACCGGGTGCGGCTGTCCCGCGAGACGCTGCGGCGCGTCATCGACCGCGCCGCGGAGCTGCGCGGCGAGTACAGCGAGCGCTACGAGTACCTCAGAAGGCGCTGCGTGGCGGCCGCCGTGGTCGGCGCCGGGGCGACGGCCGGCGCGCTGGGCGCCGCCGCGTACCTGACCCGCTGACGGCACACACCGGCGGCGCCGGGGGCGCCGCCACCACCGCGTTTCCCGCCGGTAGGATCTGCGTGCCATGCAGACGCCAGCCACGTACTCCAGCCTCGTCGCCGTCGGGGACTCCTTCACCGAGGGCATGTCGGACCTGCTGCCCGACGGTTCGTACCGCGGGTGGGCGGACCTGCTCGCGGCGCGGCTGGCGGCCGCGTCCCGGGAAGCGGGCGGCGAGGGCGTGCGGTACGCCAACCTCGCGGTGCGCGGCAAGCTGATCCGGCAGATCTCCGACGAGCAGGTGGACGCGGCGGCCGCGATGCGCCCGGACGTGATCACGCTGGTCGGCGGGCTCAACGACGTCCTGCGGCCCGGCTGCGACGTGGCGGCGGTGTGCGAGGTGCTGGAGAGCTGCGTGCAGCGCCTCGCCCCGGCCTGCGACCGCCTGGTGCTGATGCGCAGCCCGATCAGGCGGGGCCCGGTGGCGACGCGGTTCCTGCCGCGGATGGTGGAGCTGTTCGACTTCGTGGAGTCGCTGGCGGCCGCGCACGGCGCGGTCGTCGTCGACCTGTACGGGGCACAGGTGCTGGGCGACGCACGGATGTGGGCTGAGGACCGGCTGCATCTGACCGCGGAGGGCCACGAACGGGTCGCCGAGGCGGTCTGGCAGGCGCTCGGCCTGCCCGAGCAGGCGGAGTGGACCAGCCCGCTGCCGCCGGAGGTGCGCGCCGGCTGGGCCGCCCGCCGCGTGTCCGACCTGCGCTTCACCCGCGCCCACCTGCTGCCGTGGATCGGCCGCCGCCTGACCGGGCGGTCCAGCGGCGACGGCCGCAGCCCCAAGCGCGCCGAGTTGCTGCCGTACGACCTGCCCGGCGACCTGCCGTCCACCCCGTCCTACGCGCGGGGTGCCGCGCGCACGGTCCCGAGCGGCGAGGGCTGACCGTACGGGACACCCCGCGCGACCAGTAGAATCTCCCCACGTGACAGCCAAGCCGCGTATCCCGAATGTCCTCGCCGGTCGCTATGCCTCCGCGGAGCTGGCCGCGCTGTGGTCGCCCGAGCAGAAAGTGGTGCTGGAGCGCCGGCTGTGGCTGGCGGTGCTGCGCGCCCAGGCGGACCTGGGCATCGAGGTGCCGGCGGGGGCCGTCGAGGACTACGAGCGGGTGCTGGAGCAGGTCGACCTCGACTCGATCGCGGAGCGCGAGAAGGTCACCCGGCACGACGTGAAGGCCCGGATCGAGGAGTTCAACGCGCTTGCCGGGCACGAGCAGGTGCACAAGGGCATGACCTCGCGCGACCTGACCGAGAACGTCGAGCAGTTGCAGATCCGGCTGTCCCTTGAGCACGCGCGGGACCGCACGGTCGCGGTGCTCGCCCGGCTCGGCCAGCTCGCCGGGCAGTACGGCGAGCTGGTGATGGCGGGCCGCTCGCACAACGTCGCGGCGCAGGCGACCACGCTCGGCAAGCGGTTCGCCACCGCGGCCGACGAGCTGCTGGTGGCGTTCGGGCGGGTCGAGGAGCTGCTGGCGCGGTATCCGCTGCGCGGCGTGAAGGGCCCGGTCGGCACCGCGCAGGACATGCTGGACCTGCTCGGCGGGGACAGCGGCCAGCTCGCCGAGCTGGAGCACCGGGTCGCCGAACACCTGGGCTTCTCGCGGACGTTCAGCTCCGTCGGCCAGGTCTACCCGCGCTCGCTGGACTACGAGGCGGTGACCGCGCTGGTGCAACTGGCCGCGGCGCCCTCGTCGCTGGCCAAGACGATCCGGCTGATGGCCGGGCACGAACTGGTCACCGAGGGCTTCAAGCCCGGGCAGGTCGGCTCCTCGGCGATGCCGCACAAGATGAACACCCGCTCCTGCGAGCGGGTCAACGGCCTGATGGTGGTGCTGCGCGGCTACGCCTCGATGACCGGTGAGCTCTCCGGCGACCAGTGGAACGAAGGCGACGTGTCCTGCTCGGTGGTGCGCCGGGTGGCGCTGCCGGACGCGTTCTTCGCGTTCGACGGGCTGCTGGAGACGTTCTTGACGGTGCTCGACGAGTTCGGGGCGTTCCCGGCGGTCGTCTCGCGCGAGCTGGACCGCTACCTGCCGTTCCTGGCCACCACGAAGGTGCTGATGGGCGCGGTGCGGGCCGGGGTGGGCCGGGAGGCCGCACACGAGGCGATCAAGGAGAACGCGGTCGCGTCGGCGCTGGCCATGCGCGAGCAGGGCACCGAGCGCAACGAACTGCTGGACCGGCTCGCCGCCGACCCGCGAATCCCGCTGGACCGGGCCGCGCTGGACGCGCTGATGGCCGACCGGCTGTCGTTCACCGGCGCCGCGGGCGATCAGGTCGCGGAGGTCACGCGCCGGGTCGAGGAGGTCGTCAAGGCGTACCCGCGCGCGGCGGCGTACCGGCCGGGGGCGATCCTCTGACGCCGGAGGAACTGGCGCAGGCCCGCACCCGCACCCTGCGGGACGTGGTCGGGCCGGGGCTCAACGTGCTGTTCTGCGGGATCAACCCGGGGTTGATGTCGGCGTACCGGGGCGAGCACTTCGCCCGGCCGGGCAACCGGTTCTGGCCGGCGCTGCACGCCTCGGGTTTCACCCCGCGCCGGTACGCGCCCGCCGAGCAGGAGGACGTGCTCGCGCTCGGCTTCGGGCTCACGAACGTGGCGCCGCGGGCGACCGCGCGGGCCGACGAGCTGACCGCGGAGGAACTGGTCGCGGGCGGCCGGGCGCTGACCGCGAAGGTGGCCCGGCACCGGCCGCGGTGGCTCGCGGTGCTCGGCGTCACCGCGTACCGGGTCGCGTTCGCCGACAAGCGCGCCGTGGTCGGGCCGCAGGAGCGCACGCTGGGCACCACCCGGGTCTGGGTGCTGCCCAGCCCCAGCGGCCTGAACGCGCACTGGACGCCGGCGGCCCTGGCCGAGGAGTTCGCCCGGCTGCGCGTGGCGGCCTTCGCCGAGAACCGGACGGGCACGGCCCCTGACCCGGCCCCGGACCCGGACGCGGGCTCCGCTGCGGCGGTGGCGCCCGGCGCCCGGCTCAGGAGCGGCTGAACTCCCCCCGCGGAGGCCGCAGCAGGCGGCCCGCCGCCTCCCGGAACCCGGCCACCAGCGGGTTACGGTCGCCGGCCCGGGTGGCGACGACCACCTGGCACGGCTCGATCCCGTCGACCGGCACCACGGCGAGGTCGTCCCGGTCGGCGCAGCGGCGGTCGTAGGCGGGCACCAGGGCGATGGAGCGCCCGTCCGCGACGCCTTCGAGCTTGTCCTCGAAGGTCTCGGCGAGCAGCGGGCCGAGCGGGGCGGAACCGCCGTCCGGATGCGGGTTCAGCCGCCAGAACGCGGTCCAGACCGCGGCCATTCCGGCGCAGGCGATGAGGGGCTCTCCCGCGAAGTCGTCCGGGCCGACCGACTCCTTGCCGGCCAGGCGGTGGTCCGCGGGCACCAGCAGCGCGCGCGGCTCGTCGTAGAGCACGCTCACGCGCAGGCCGTCGTCCGGGATGGGCAGCGGGGTGCGGGCGACGAGCACGTCGACCTTGCGGTCGGGCAGGGCTCGCGTCTCGTTCCAGTCCAGGTGCCGGGTGCGGACGTGGGCCTCGGGGTAGCGGCGGCGCAGTTCGCGCACCGCGGCGGTGACGACGAGGTCCTCGACGTATCCGACGGTGATGGTGTGGGCCCGCGCGGCGGAGCGGGCGGTGCGCGTCGCCTGGCCCGCGGCCTGGAGGAGCCCCTGCGCCTGCGGCAGGAAGGCCGCTCCGGCCGGGGTGAGGGCGCTGCCCTGGGTGGTGCGGTCCAGCAGCCGCACGCCGAGGGTGTCCTCCAGCCGCTGGATCTGCCGGCTCAGCGAGGGCTGGGCGACGTGCAGCGCCTGCGCGGCCCTGGCGAAGTGCAGATGCTCGGCGACGACCACGAAGTACCGCACCAGCCGCAGGTCGAGGTCCGGTCCGGGGTCGGAGGCGGCGTCCGGACCGGGTGCCGCCGCGGGCGGGGCGTCGTCGGGCATGCCGCCAGCCTACTCGTGATGCGGATTCCGCATGACGTGGTGCGAAACGGGTCTTGGACGCCCCTGCCCGGGCGGCTGTTGACTCGAACGTGTCCCCACCGAGGCCGGCCCGGAGGGACGTGAACCGGAAACCGACTCCTGGAACAGAGGGTGTCCGCCATGGGCAGGTACGAAGGAAAGAACGTCGTGATCACCGGGGGCAGCAGCGGGCTGGGGCTGGCCACCGCCCGCCTCCTGGTGGGCGAGGGCGCCCGGGTCCTCGTCACCGGACGCGGCCAGGACGCCCTGGACGCGGCCCGCGAGCAGCTCGGCGGCGACGCGGTCGCGGTGCGCAGCGACGCGTCGTCGCTGTCCGACATCGACGCGCTGGCCGACCGCGTGAAGGCCGAACTCGGCACGGTGGACGCGCTGTTCGCCAATGCCGGGGTCAGCGGCTTCGCACCGTTCGAGGCGACGAGCGAGCAGCTCTTCGACGAGTTGCTGACGATCAACGCCAAGGGGCCGTACTTCACGGTGCAGAAGCTCGCCCCGCTGCTGGCCGAGGGGAGCGGCGTGGTGCTGACCACCTCCGTCGCCAACGTGCTGGGACTTCCCGCGCTGAGCGCCTACGCGGCGAGCAAGGCGGCGCTGCGCTCGATGACCCGCAGCCTGGCCCGTGAGCTGCTGCCGCGGAAGGTCCGGGTCAACGCGGTGAGCCCCGGCCCGATCGACACCGGCATCCTGGAGAAGACGATGCCCAAGGAAGCGGTGGAGGCGACCGTGGCCCAGATGGCCGCGGACATCCCGATGCTGCGCGTGGGCACCCCGGCGGAGGTCGCCAGGGCGGTCGCCTTCCTCGCCTTCGACGCCACGTACACCACCGGCGCCGAACTCGCGGTGGACGGCGGCGGCTCCCAGCTCTGAGGCCCGTGCCACGGGCGGGAGCGGACCGATGCCCGCTCCCGCCCGACCGCCCGTCAGCCCGTCAGCCCGTCAGCCCGCGGCTACCGCGTCCGCGCCGGCCCGCCCGTCCCCCAGGGGCGCGATCCGGACGGTGGCCGCCCGCATCCGGTCGCTCATCGCGCCGACGTCCCCGTACTTGCGCGCGTACGCGTCGTCGATCGCCCGCGTCAGCCGCGCGTCCGTCCGCGCGGGGACGTCGAAGGCGACCTGCCGTACGGTGCCGTCCACGCGGACGGCGCCGCGGTGCCGTTCCTGGGTGGCCCGGAACCAGCGGGACGAGGGCCCCCGGGAGGCGCGCACGAACACCGCGCCGTCCACGACCACCACACCGATCTCCACGCCCGCACCCCGCCGCCTTCCGGGGGCGCCGTCACGCCGCCACGGTCCCCGGCGCCTTGAGCGCCTCGGCGAAGAACCCGGTGAGCTTCTCGACGGCCGGGGTGACGTACTCGTCGCGGTCGTAGAGGTCGACGTGGTCGGCGCCGTCGATCCAGAACAGCTCCTTGGGCTCGCGCGCCTTCTCGATCGCTCCGACGGTGAAGTAGTCGGAGACGGCCTCGGTGCCGGCGATCATCAGCAGCGGGCGCGGCGCGATGAGCGCGATCAGCCGGAACGCGTCGAACTGGGTGAGCAGGTCCAGGCTGCGCGCCGCGAACCAGTTCTCGGTGCGGGGGTGATGGGCCCGCCCGGTGCGGTAGTAGTCCCAGCCCTCGTGGATGTGGCGGGTGATGCTCTTCTTCACCGCGCCGCGCTCGGGCTCGTCCTCGGGGTGGATCTGCTGCCTGCGGACCTCGCCGTCGCGTGCCTCGCCGGTACGGGCGGCGGCGGACAGGTCCAGCATCGCCGCGAGTTCGCCGGGCGTCTGGGTGCCGCCGAGTCCGTCGCGGAACCAGCTCCCCTCGTCGGCCGCGCTGACCGTGCCGACGGCCCTGATCCGGTGATCGGTCGCGGCCGCCGCGGCGACGTACCCGCCCGAGGCGCAGATGCCGAGCGCGCCGATCCGCTCGGGGTCGACCTCGTCGCGGACGCTGAGGAAGGTGACGGCGCTCTTGATGTCCTCGACCCGCTGCGCGGGGTCCTCCAGGAAGCGGGGCAGGCCCTGGCTGTCGCCCCAGTGGGCCGCGTCGAAGGCGAGGGCCACGAAGCCGGCCCGGGCCAGCCGCGCCGCGTAGAGGCCGGCGGTCTGCTCCTTCACGCCGGTCATCGGGTGCGACACGACGATCGCCGGACGCGGCCCGGCGGCGGGGGTGTCGGGTGTGTGGAGATGTCCGGCCAGGGTGAGACCGGCGCTGTCGAACGTCACATCGATACGCATGGGGTGGTGCTCCGCATCCCTCGGCGCAACGGGACCGCGGCGACCGCGGAGCCCGGTGGCCGTCGTGGCCACACGCTCCACCGTCACGCCGCGGGATGCCCGGTGCCAGGGAGGGGTGTGCCTAGGGAATCCGGTACCAGGCACCCCGCCGCGTCCGGGAGGAGACTGGCGGTATGGACCGCCACCACGAACGCGGAGACGGCAACGAGCTGGGCGAGTTCCTGCGCGCCCGCCGTGCCGCCCTCGATCCGCGCCGGGCCGGGCTGCCGCACCACGGCGGGCTGCGCCGCGTGCCGGGGCTGCGCCGGGAGGAGCTGGCGCAGCTCGCCCACGTGAGCTTCGACTACGTCGTCCGGCTCGAACAGGGGCGTACCCGCAAGGTCTCCCGCGCCGTCCTGGACGCCCTGGCGGACGCGCTGCGGATGACGCCGGACGAGCGCGACTACCTCTTCGGCCTCGCCGACCTCTCCCCGCGCAAGGCCGCCCGCGCCCCGGGGCTGCCGGACGTGGCACCGCGCCTGCGGCAGCTCCTGGACGACATGCACGACGTCCCGGCGATGGTCGTCCACCGGCGGATGGACGTCCTGGCCTGGAACCGCGCGGCGGCCGCCCTGCTCACCGACTTCGCCGCGCTGCCCCCGGCCCGGCGCAACATCATCCGCCTGACCTTCCTCGACGACGCCTTCCGCGCGCAGTACGTGGACTGGCCGGTGGTGGCCCGCGAGTGCGTCGCGGTGCTGCGCATGGAGTCCGGCCGGCATCCCGACGACCCGGACCTCGGCGCCCTGATCGCCGAGCTGAACGAGAAGGACGCGGACTTCCGCGCCTGGTGGGCCGACTACCGCGTGGCCGGTCCCCGGCAGTTGACCAAGCGCATGCGCCACCCCACCGCCGGCGAGCTGACCCTGGACGTCCAGCAGTTGTCCGTCGACACCGACGCCGACCAGTTGCTGGCCGCGTACACCGCCCACGACGCGAAGTCCCGCGACGCGCTGGACTTCCTCCTGCGGTGGTCCAGCGGACCCCGCCCCGCGCGCGCCTCGTCGCAACCCTGATAACTTCGCCGCGCGGACACCGACGCGACCCGATGCCGGCCGGCATCCGGGCTCCGCTGCGCCGGCGTCCCAGCAGGTCGTACGGTGTGCGGCGGTGGCACGCGGCAGGCCGCTGCGGGGCTCGCCGGGCGTGGTCGGGCGCAGTCGGGCGGAAGGGTGCCCGGTGGCACTCGCCGGGTGGCTCCGCGCCGGGTACGATCCGCCACACACAGGTACAGGCTGGGAGGACACACCTTGGAGCGCCTCACCGGTGGGGACCCGTCCCTGCTCCGGCGGATCAACTCCGCGGTCGTCCTCCACGCGTTGCGCGGAGCGCAGACCCCCACGCTCACCGAGCTGGTGCACACCACCGGGCTGTCCCGCCCGACGGTCGAGGGCGTCATCGAGGGACTGACCGAGTCGGACCTGGTGGTCGAGGTCGCCCCGGAGCCGGGCGACACCCGCAAGCAGGGCCGGCCGGCCCGCCGGTTCCGCTTCCACGCCGAGGCCGGGCACCTGCTGGGCGTCGAGATCGGCGCGCACCAGGTACGGGCGGTCCTGTCCGACCTCAGCGGCCAGGTGCTGGACACGCTCGGCCACGACGTGGCGGAGGCGGCCGGCGCCGACGACCGGATCGACCGGGTCCGCGGCACCGTCGCCGACCTGCTGCGCAAGGCCGGCGTGGCGCGCAGCACGCTGTGGGCGGTGGGGGTGGGCAGCCCCGGCATCGTGGAGGCGGGCGGCGAGGTGCGGCTGGGCACGGCGCTGCCGGGCTGGACCGGGCTGGCGCTCGGCGAGCGGCTGCAACGCTCCTTCCGCTGCCCGGTGCTGGTGGAGAACGACGCGAACCTGGCCGCGGTCGCCGAGCACTGGAAGGGCGCCGCGGTCGGCACGGACGACGTGGTGTTCGTGCTGGCCGGGCTGAGCCCGGGCGCCGGTTCGCTGATCGGGGGGCGGCTGCACCGCGGTTTCGGCGGCGCGGCCGGGGAGATCGGCGCGCTGCACCTGCTGGGGCGCGAGGTGACCCCCGAGCACCTGCTGTCGACCACCGGGACCCCGCTGCACCCGCTGGACGAGCCCGCCGTGGAGCGGGTGTTCGCGCTGGCCCGCGAGGGCGACGTGCAGGCGAAGGACGCGCTGGACCGGTTCCTGCGCCGGCTGGTGCACGACGTGGCCGCGCTGGTGCTGGCGATCGACCCGGAACTGGTGGTGGTCGGCGGCTGGGCGGCGGGTCTCGACGGCGTACTGGAGCCGCTACGCGCGGAGTTGGCGCGTTACTGCCTGCGGCCGCCGAACGTGGTGCTGTCCGCGCTGGGCCAGGAGGCGATCGCCACGGGGGCGCTGCGGCTGGCGCTGGACCACGTGGAGGAGCAGTTGTTCGCGGTCGAGCAGACATCGCTGCCCCGGCACTGAGCGGACTCGGCCGGTCGGGGCGGTCGGGTACGGCGTACCGCGTGCGGCGTACCGCGCACGGCGCCGGTACCGGCCCGGGACGCGCGGCGCCGTACGCGCACGACCGCGGCCCGCTCCCGTGGTTCACGGAAGCGGGCCGGGGGTGGAGCGCGGGCGGGCCGGGTTCGGGCCCGGCCGTCAGGACGCCTGGCGGCGGCTGCCGGGCTGGTCGTGCAGCACTTCCAGCGCGCCGGAGTCGCCGAAGGTGAGCCGGCAGGTGTCGGCGCGGTACGTCGCGACGGAGGCGGCGGCGACGCGGCCGGCCGCGTAGTAGCGGGTGGTGACCACCAGGACGGGCGCGCCGGGCAGCCGGTCGAGCTGCTTGGCGTCCTCGGCGCGGGCCGAGCCCAGCTCGACGGAGCGGTCCTCGCCCTCCAGCTCCAGGACGTGCAGTTCGCGCAGCACCGCGGGGCCGTGCTCGGCCGGGGTGAGCAGCGTCGACAGCCCGGGCACGGACGCGGCCGGCACGTAGAGCAGTTCGGTGGCGACCGGCTGGCCCTGGGTGACCCGCTCGCGCCGGACGGTGTGCACCGCCTCCTCGCGGTCGGTGCCGAGCAGCGCGGCGATCGGGGCGGGGGCGGCGGCCTCGACGCAGCCCACGGTGTTCCAGGCGTCGCGCACGGCACCTGGCCACACGTTCGCCGACGGGCCGACGGCCACGCCGATCCTGGGCGGCGCCACGGTGGTGCCCACGCCGCGCCTGCGCTGGAGCCGGCCTTCCAGCTCGAGCTGTTCGAGCGCCTGGCGGAGCGTGGCCCGCGCGACGCCGAAGCGCGCGGCGAGGTCACGCTCGTTGGGCAGGATCTCGCCGACCTCGAACTCCGAGTCGAGGGCGTCGTTCAGCACGGTCTTGAGGTGCCAGTACTTCGGCTCCTGCACCGCTTCGAGCTGCGTGGTCCCCACCCTGTCCTCGCAATCGCCGTGGTCGTGGCCGCCGGACCCTGCCGGGGTCACACCTTGTTAAGCCTTGTTTCCGAACCAGTGTTTATTAAAGGTCCTTGCACTACTAGGACGATAGAGGCGCGTCGCAAACTTGGTCAAGACCAATCCTCGAACCCACCCATGCGTGGCGGAACCGGATACATGTGACGTTCATACGATGTTGACGGTGTGCTGCAATAGCGTTCGTGATCTCCGCGGGACAGAGCGGGGACGGAGCACGGCCGGGCCGAGCAGGCGCCGAGGGCACCACGCCGCACGGCACGGACACGGCACGAACACAGCGCGACATGGCGAACGGCACAGCGAGGAGCAGGGCGATGGAGCAGGTCACCGTGGTCACGGGCGGCAGCCGCGGCATCGGGGCGGCGGTGGCGCTGCGGCTGGCCGCCGCCGGCCACCAGGTCGCGATCGGCTACGAGCGGGCGAAGGACGCCGCGGAGGACGTGGCCCGGCAGATCCGCGCGGGCGGCGGCACCTGCCCGGTGCACCAGGTCGACACCAGCGACGAGCAGCAGGTCGACACGTTCTTCGGCGCGGTGCGCGACGAACTCGGCCCCGCCACCGGCCTGGTGAACAACGCGGGCATCACCGGCCCGCTCGGCCGGTTCGCGGAGACCCCGGTCGAGGTGATGCGCCGGGTCGTCGACGTCAACGTGATGGGCGCGCTGATCTGCGCCCGCCGCGCGGTGCTGGACATGTCCACGCGGTACGGCGGGGAGGGCGGCGCGATCGTGAACATCTCCTCGGGCGGGGCCACGCTGGGCAGCCCCGGCGAGTACGTGCACTACGCGGCGAGCAAGTCGGCGGTCGACGCGATGACGGTCGGCCTGTCGAAGGAACTGGCCGAGGAGGGCGTGCGGGTCAACTCCGTGCAGCCCGGGATGATCGTGACCGACATCCACGCGGCGATGGGTGACGCGCAGCGGCCGTGGCGCAAGAGCGACCGCATCCCGATGCGGCGCCCCGGGCAGCCGGAGGAGGTGGCCGGCGCGGTGGCGTGGCTGCTCTCGCCCGACGCGTCGTACACCACGGGTGCGGTCCTGCGGGTGACCGGCGGGCTGTAGCCACCGGCGGGCGGCGGACCGGGCGGGCG
The DNA here is from genome assembly GCF_040702025.1 of Streptomyces sp. NPDC088194. Taxonomy (NCBI): domain Bacteria; kingdom Bacillati; phylum Actinomycetota; class Actinomycetes; order Kitasatosporales; family Streptomycetaceae; genus Streptomyces; species Streptomyces sp. NPDC088194. The sequence continues at coordinate 117,230 of NZ_JBFBIV010000007.1, forward strand.
GCACCGGCGGCGGGCGTCCCAGGCGGACCGGGCGGACCGGGCGGCGGCGTATCGGGCGGCGTACGGACCGGGCGGCGGGGCAGCCCACCCGCTCCGCACGCCTCCCCCACCGCGTCGAGCCGCATCCGCGGTGATCTTTCCGCGGCACAAGTGTTGACCTGAGCATGGCCGAAACCCGACGGTGATACGGGGTAACCCGGGGGTAACCCGCGCGGCGCCTTGCGGGGGCACAATCCGGTTGCCCCGCAACCGACTTCGGACAACTTCAGAGGAGCACCATGCCCGGTTCCGTCGCCGACGACGCCGTGAAGCCCGCACCCGCGCCGCCGCCGGCCGGCCACCTGCTGGAACGCTGGTTCCGGATATCCCAGCGGGGTTCCACGCCCGGGCGGGAGGTGCGGGGCGGGCTCGCGACCTTCTTCGCGATGGCCTACATCCTGGTGCTCAACCCGCTCATCCTCAGCGGCAGCAAAGCCCACCCGGTGCTGGACAAGTACGGCACCAGCCTCTCCCCGGCGCAGGTGCTGACCGTCACCGCGCTCGTGGCCGCGGTGATGACGGTGATCATGGGCGTGGGCGGCAACCTGCCGCTGGCCATCGCCACCGGGCTCGGCCTCAACGCCGTGGTCGCCTACCAGCTGGCGCCCAAGATGAGCTGGCCGGACGCGATGGGCCTGGTCGTCCTGGAGGGCCTGCTGATCTGCGTGCTGGTCGTCACCGGCCTGCGGCAGGCGATCATGGAAGCCATCCCGCAGGCGATCAAGAAGGCGATCGCCGTCGGCATCGGCATGTTCATCGCCTTCATCGGCCTGGTCGACGCCGGGTTCGTCAGCCGTATCCCGGACGCGGCCAATACCACCACCCCGGTGCAGCTCGGCGGGACCGGCACCCTCACCGGCTGGCCGGTCCTGGTCTTCTGCGTCGGCGTCCTGCTCACCATCTCCCTGGTCGCGCGCCGGATGCGCGGCGCGATCCTGATCAGCATCGTGGTCATGACGATCGTGGCGCTCGTCGTCAACAAGATCGCGGACATCCCCGACCTGGCCTGGGGGCTCAACCCGCCGAGCGTTCCGCACAAGGCCGTCTCCACCCCGGACTTCGGACTGGTCGGCCAGTTCAGCCTGTTCGGCGGGTTCCGCGACGCCGGTGTGGTGACCTGCGTCCTGTCGGTGTTCACGCTGGTGCTGTCGGACTTCTTCGACGCGATGGGCACGATCGTCGGCATCTCCAGCGAGGCGGGCCTGCTCGACGAGGAGGGCCGGGTGCCGAACATCGGCCGGGTGCTGTTCATCGACGGCGCGGCGGCGGTCGCCGGGGGCATGGCGTCGTCGTCCTCCAACACCGCGTACGTGGAGTCGGCGGCGGGCGTCGGCGAGGGGGCCCGCACCGGGCTGGCGAGCGTGGTGACCGGCGTGCTGTTCGCGCTGGCGCTCTTCCTGTCGCCGCTGGCCGGGGTGGTGCCCTCGCAGGCGGCGGCGCCGGCGCTGGTCGCGGTCGGCTTCCTGCTGATGGCGCAGGTGCGCACCATCGACTGGACCGAGTACGACACCGCCATCCCGGCGTTCCTGACCATCGCGGTGATGCCCTTCACCTACAGCATCACCAACGGCATCGGCGCCGGCTTCCTGTCCTACGTCGTGCTCAAGACGGCGCTCGGCAAGATCCGCGAGGTGCACCCGCTGGTGTGGTGCGTGTCGCTCTTCTTCCTCGCCTACTTCGCGATCGACCCGCTCCAGCAGGCGTTCGGCGTCAAGTAGCCCGGCCCCGGCGGGCGGTCCGGCCGGGACCGCGGTCCCGCGGACGAGCGGCCCGACGGCCGTACGGAACCGGCGTGCCCGCCGGGCCCGTGCCCTCCCCCGCGCCGTCCGCGGTCCGCCGGAGGAGGGGGCCGGCAGACACGCGGACGGGCTTCGAAGCTCCGACCGGGACGGGGGCGCCCGGTCGGAGCCGCTGGCCGAGCCGGTGCGCGCACCGGCCCGTACTGAGACAACTCCCCCCATCCCGGCGGAGTTCCCGCCCCGCGCGCATAAATGCGAACGGGGTTTCCGACCTGTGCGCCCTGCCGTTCCCCCGCCGTTCCCGCACCGCTCCCCCGCCGTTCCCGCACCGCTCCCCCGCCGTTCCCGCACCGCTCCGCCGCACCCGCGACCGGCCCTCCCGAGCCGCCCCGGCCCGCCCCCGCTCAGCGCCGACGCGCCGCCGGCACCGGTTCCTCCCCGCCCGCCGGGCCGCCCACCGCCGTACCGGGGGCCTCCCGCAGCGCCGAGCCGCCGCCGGAACCGTACGCCCGCCCGCGTACCCCGCGCAGCGCGCCCGAGCCGACCGCCACGCCCGCCGCGACCAGCGCGCTGCCGGCCAACTGGCCCGCCCCCAGCGTCCCGACCGAGACCACCGGCGCGGTCAGCGCCGCCGAGACCGGGATCAGCCCGGAGAAGAGCGTGGCCCGCTCGGTGCCCAGCCGCTGGAACCCGGCATACCAGCACACGAACCCGATCACGGTCGCGACGACCGCCTGCCAGCCCAGCGCCAGCGCCTCGGGTCCGGTCGGGGTACGGAACCCGTCGCCGACCGCGGCGAGCACCGCGGCCTCCACCGCGGCGAACCCGCAGACGCAGGTGGACAGCAGCAGCGGGCCCAGCGGCCGTACCAGCGGCGCAGCCAGCAACGCGAAGCCCACCTCGCCGCCCAGCGCCGCCACCGACCAGGTCAGGCCCCGGCTGTCCGTGCCGCCCCAGCCCTGCACGGCGAACGCGCCCGCCGCCACCAGCACCGCTCCCCCGGTGACGGCCCTGCCCGGCCGGCGTCCCGCGGCCAGCGGGACCAGCACGGCCACCACCACGGGCGCGCAGCCCACCAGCACGCCGGGCACCGCGGGTTGCGCGGTGCGCTCCGCCGCGAGCACCGACAGGTTGAAGCCGACCATGCCGACCGCGGCGACGGCCGCGACCAGCGCCCACCGCCGTACGCCGAGCGCGCGCAGCCGGCCGCTCCCACCGCGGCACGCCGGACCGGCCAGCAGCAGGAACGCGGCGCCGTAGCGCAGTGCCTGGCCGCCGGCGTGCGGGTAGTGGACGAGCGCGCCGCCGGCGGTGAAGGACGCGCCCACCAGGACGCAGGCGACCGCGGCGAAGAGCGCGCCGCTGCGGGAGGAGGAGTTCATACCCGGACCGTACGGACGCGAGGCGGTCTGCTTTAAGGTCCACTTTCATGGGAAGTAGGGGAACCACTTCAGCGGCGGGCGGCGAGTCGGGCGACGCGCCGGCCGATCCGCCGGGCGCGCGTCCCGGGGGCATGGCCGCGTGGGAGGTGCTGCTGCCGTCGCTGGACGTCGCCCCGCGCGGGCGCGGCCGGGCGCTCCGGTCGGCGCTGCGGGAGGAGGTGCGCTCCGGGCGCCTGGCGGCCGGGGTGCGGATGCCGTCGAGCCGGGCGCTGGCCGCCGATCTGGGCGTGTCGCGGGGCGTGGTGACCGACGCCTACGAGCAGTTGACCGCCGAGGGCTATCTGACCGGCCGGCAGGGGTCGGGCACCTGGGTGGCGCGGACCTCCGCCGGCCCCGCGGTGCCCGTGGCGAGCGGCTTCGCCGAGGACGACCGGGGCGGCCCCGCGGACCTGCGGCCGGGCCTGCCGGACCTCTCGCTCTTCCCGCGGGCGGCGTGGTCGGCCGCGCACCGCAGGATCGTGGCCCGGCTGCCGCACACCGCGTTCGGCTACCCCGACCCGCGCGGCCTGCCGGAGCTGCGCCAGGCGCTGGCCGAACTGCTCGTACGGCGCCGGTGCGTGGCCGCGGAGCCGGACCAGGTGATGGTGGTCTCCGGGGTGGCGCAGGCGCACACCCTGCTCGGCATGGTGCTGCGGGCCCGTGGCCACCGGGCGGTCGCGGTGGAGGACCCGGGCAGCCCGGAACTGCGCGAACTGCTGGCCGCGGTCGGCCTGTCGGCGGTGCCGGTACCGGTCGATCCCGACGGGCTGCGGGTCGACGCGCTGGCCGCCACGGGTGTGCGCGCCGCGATCGTGACGCCCTGCCACCAGTTCCCCTCCGGGGTGGCGTACTCCGCGCCCCGGCGCGCCGAACTGGCCGGCTGGGCGCGGTCGGTGGACGGCCTGGTGGTCGAGGACGACTACGACGGGGACTTCCGCTACGACCGGGCGCCGGTCGGCGCGCTCCAGGGACTCGCGCCCGGCCGTGTCGCGTACACCGGGTCGGTGAGCAAGTCCCTCGCGCCGGGGCTGCGGTTGGGGTGGCTGGTGGCACCGCCGGACGTGGTCGCGGAGGCCGCGGCGCGCAAGCGGACCATGGACCTGGGCAACCCCGTCACCGAGCAGGCCGTCCTCGCGCACTTCCTCACCACCGGGCAGTACGACCGGCAGTTGCGCCGCTGCCAGCGGCTCTACCGGCTGCGGCGGGACGCCCTCGTCACCGCCCTGGCCGAGCACCTGCCGGGCGCCCGGGTCAGCGGCATCGCCGCCGGGCTGCACGCGATCGTCACGCTGCCGGCCGTTTACGGGCCGCAGGAGAGCTTCCTCGCGCGGGCCGCGGCGGCCGGTATCCGGCTGCGCCCGCTGTCGGACTACCGCGCGGCGCCCGCCCGGGACGCGGCCACGGCGGACGCGCCGGCCCCGGACGAGGTCGCCCTCGTGGTCGGCTACGCGCACCTGGCACCGGAGGCGATCGGCCGGGCGGTGCGGGCGCTGGGCGCCTGCGACGGCGGCCGGGGCGCCGGCAACCGGGGCGACGGCGCCCGGCGCGGGAACCCGAAGGCGGCGAAGCGGCTCATACGATGAGTTAACCGAAAAGAGCACCCCTTTACCGTCCGGTCACGGTGTGTTCGTGATCGCGCAACACGCGTTCGGCATGGTTGCCGTATGCCGCATCCGACCTCCTCTGCCTCCGCACGGCGCCGTCACAGGGGCCGTGAACTCGCTTTCGTGGCCGCGTTGTCGGCCGTGACTGCCGCCTCGGGCCCCGTGGCCGACATGGTGGGCGCCGACCCGGAGGGGAGAGCGCTGGCGATCGTCTCGGCGGGCGGGCTGCTGGTCGCCGCCGGTCTGGGCACGTGGTGGCGCGGCCGCGGCTCCGTACGGCTCGCGCCCGGCGCGCCCGCCCCGGCCGGCGCCTCCCCCGTCCCGGACACAGCGTCGGACCCTGCCTCGGACTCCGCCCCGGCCGCGACCACGCTGTGGCGGATGCGCACGACCGTACGCGACACCCCCGGCACGCTCGGCGCGGTGTGCACGGCCCTGGCCGGCCACCGGGTGGACATCGTCACCCTCCAGACACACCCGCTGGCCGACGGCACCGTGGACGAGTTCCTGCTGCGGGCGCCGGCCGCGCTCCCGGCGGCCGCCCTCGCCGCATCCGTCGCGGACGCCGGCGGCACCGACACCTGGCTGGAGCGGGCCGACGCCCACGACCTGGTGGACACGCCGACCCGGATGCTCACCCTGGCCACCCGCACCGCGCTGGACGCGGCCGAACTGCCGCTGGCGCTGCGCCAGCTCTTCGGCCGCTGCACGATCAGCTCGACGCCCGCCGGGCAGCTCGACGAGGACATCGACGCGAGCATCGACGCGCGCATCGGCTGGCAGGAAGGGCGCGAGGAGCCGGTGGAGCAGGACGGACGGACCGCGGCCGCCCGCTCCGGTGCGGACGCGCCGACGGTGATGCGGCTGCGCGACCCGTCCGGTGGCGTGATCACCGTGCGCCGCGAGCACCTGCCGTTCACGCCCACCGAATTCGCCCGGGCGCGCGCCCTGGTGGAGCTGGACGCCCGGCTCGGCGTGCGCGTGCCGCACCACCGCGACGTCCTCACCCTCCCCGCGGGCCAGGAGATCAGCCTGCGCCGGGCCCACCCCGAGGACCTGGACGCGGCGCTCGCGATGCACGAACGCTGCTCGCCCGGCACCCTCACCCAGCGCTACCACGGCCCCGTCGGCGACGCGGACCGCTATCTCACCCACCTGCTCAGCCCGCGCTTCGGCCAGTCGCTCGCGGTCGAGACCGCCGCCGGCCGGCTGGTCGCCCTCGGCCATCTGCTGTGGGACGGCGACGAGAGCGAGGTGGCGCTGCTCGTCGAGGACACCTGGCAGCGCCGCGGCATCGGCGCCGCGCTGCTGCGCAGGCTCGTCGAACTCGCCGCGCACGCGGGCCGCGAGAGCGTCTACGCGGTCACCCGCTCCACCAACACCGGGATGACCGCGGCGATGCGGGAGCTGGACCTGCCGCTGGACTACCAGGTCGAGGACGGCACCCTCGTGATCACCGCCACGCTGCCCGCCTCGCCCGACGGCACGCCCGCGCCGCTGCCCTGGACGGCGATCGACCGCCCGGTGTGACGGCGTACCGCGAGAGCGGACACCCGCGTACGAGGCGGCCGGTGGCCGCGGCGAGACCGTGCGCGCGCCAGGAGCCGCCGGGCGGCGGGGAGTCGGTGAATCCGACCTGCCGCCGGGCGGATCACCTGCCGCCATGAGCGGGCGAAGCGACGGCGCCCCGGCACCGCGCGATCAACCGAGGTGACGCCGCGCCACCCGTCATACGAAGATGGCCGCATGTCGACTCTCACCAGCAGCCCACTGCCCCGCCAGGTCGCCGACGCCTACGTCGACGACCTGGTCGCCCTCGACCCGTCCCTCGGTACGTACATCGGCGCGCCGGGCAGCGCCCGCCGGCTGCCCGACCACTCGCCCGCCGGCTCGCAGGCGCTGGCCGACCTGGCGCGGGAGACGCTGGCCCGGCTGGCCGAGGCCGAGGCGCGGCCCGGCGGCGACAGCCCGCAGGAGCGGCGCTGCGCGCGCCTGCTCCGGGACCGGCTCTCCGCCGACATCGAGATCCACGAGGCCGGTGAGCACCTGCGCGCGGTCAGCAACATCAACTCCCCGCTGCACTCCATCCGCGAGACCTTCACCTTGATGCCGACCGCGACGGCGGAGGACCACGCCGACCTCGCCGCGCGGCTGCGCGCGGTGCCCGCCTCGGTGGCCGGCTACCGCGCCTCGCTGGAGGAGGGGCTGGCCCGCGGCCTGCACGGCGGTCCCAAGCAGGTGGAGACCGTCATCGAGCAGCTCGGCACGTGGGTCGGCGACGGCGCGGCGGGAAGCTGGTTCGCCCAGCTCACCGCCGACAGCCCGGCCGAACTGCGGGCCGAGTCGGACGCCGCGGCGGGCGAGGCCACGGCCGCCTTCACGCAGATCCGCGACTGGCTGCGCGACACGTACGCGCCGGCCGTCCAGGGCGCCTCCGACACGGTGGGCCGCGAGCGCTACGCCCGCTGGTCCCGCTACTGGAACGGCGCCGACCTGGACCTGGAAGAGGCGTACGCGTACGGCTGGTCGGAGTTCCACCGGCTGATCGCCGAGATGCGCGCGGAGGCGGGCAAGATCCTGCCGGACACCGACCCGTGGCAGGTGATGCGCCACCTCGACACGCACGGCACCGTCATCGAGGGCGTGGAGGAGGTGCGCGAGTGGCTTCAGGGCCTGATGGACGAGGCGATCCGCGCGCTGGACGGCACCCACTTCGAACTCGCCGAGCGGGTCAAGCGGGTGGAGGCGCACATCGCCCCGCCCGGCGGCGCCTCGGCGCCCTACTACACCGCGCCCACCGAGGACTTCAGCCGCCCGGGCCGCACCTGGCTGCCGACGATGGGCCACACCCGCTTCCCGATCTACGACCTGGTCTCCACCTGGTACCACGAGGGCGTGCCGGGCCACCATCTCCAGCTGGCCCAGTGGGCGCACATCGCCGACAGCCTCTCCCGCTACCAGGCCACCATCGGCATCGTCAGCGCGAACGCCGAGGGCTGGGCGCTGTACGCGGAGCGGCTGATGGACGAACTCGGCTTCCTCACCGACCCGGAGCGGCGGCTGGGCTACCTCGACAAGCAGATGATGCGGGCGGTGCGGGTGATCATCGACATCGGCATGCACCTGGAGCTGGCCATCCCCGACGACTCGCCCTTCCACCCCGGCGGGCGCTGGACGCCGGAGCTCGGCCACGCCTTCTTCGCCGCCCACAACGGCAGCCCCGCGGAGATGATCGACAGCGAGGTGATCCGCTACCTCGGCATGCCCGCGCAGGCGATCGGCTACAAGATGGGCGAGCGCACCTGGCTGGCCGGACGGGCCGCCGCCCGGGCCGCCCGCGGCGACGCGTTCGACCTCAAGGCATGGCACATGGCCGCGCTTTCGCTCGGTTCGCTGGGCCTGGACGACCTCCTCGCGGAGCTGTCCGTGCTCTGAGCCCGTACGGCGGGGGCAGGTGCGGGCAGGTGCGGGCGGGTGCGGCGGTCCATGATCGGCGGGCCCGCCGCACCCGCCCCGCCGGGGTGCCGGCACAGTTGCGCGGGAGGCCCTGCCGGGGCGGGTGACCAGGGCGTAGGGTGCCTGGAGGGGGTCATCACGTTCCTCGCGCACACCTTCCGCGGTCCGTGTGCGCGGGTGCCGGCTCCCGCTTCCTTCCGTTGGCGACAAGGCGGTTCGGCCCGATGACTTTGCACGCTTCCCACGACGCCGGCAGCCTGGTGCTCACCCAGGGCCGGCTCATCCTGCGCGAGCAGCTTCCCGGGGAGGCCGCGCTGCTGGCCGACGGCAAGCCCGGCACGCTCACCTGGATCGACGGGGTGCCGGGCGAGGGCACGATGAGCGCGGCCTCGATGACGGTCGCCGCGGCGAGCGCGGGGGTCTACCGGCCCGGCTGGGGGCTGTTCGCGATCCAGCGCGCCGACGACCTGATCGCGGTCGGCGGTGTCGGCTTCCACGGCCCGCCGGACCGCGGCTCGGTCGAGATCGGCTACGACCTGTCGGAGTCCGGCCGGGGCCAGGGATGGGCCACGGACGCGGCCCGCGCCCTGTGCCAGTGGGCGCTCGGACAGCCGGACGTGGTGCTCGTGGTGGCCACCACCGAGCCCGGCAACCGGGCCTCGCAGGCGGTCCTGGAACGCATCGGGTTCGTCCGGGTCGCGAACCGCGGGGACCTGTGGGCGTACGAACTCAGGTTGATGCCGGTGTGACGGCGCTGGCGTGACGGCGCCAATGTGACGGGGCCGGTGCGGCCGGACGGGCTCAGCAGCCGCAGGCGCCGGCGGCCAAGGGCGCGGTGAGCGGATCGGCGTCGCGGCGGGCGGGGCCGGCGGCGGTCTCGTAGCCAAGGCCCTCGCGGGTCCAGTACTCCATGCCGCCGAGCATCTCCTTGACCTGGTAGCCGAGTCGGGCCAGCGCGAGCGCGGCGCGGGCGGCGCCGTTGCAGCCCGGGCCCCAGCAGTACACGACGACGGGCCGGGCCGGGTCGAGGAGGTCCGCGGCGAGCCGCGGGATCTGCGCGGTAGGCAGGTGCACGGCGCCGGGTACACGGCCCTGGTCCCATGCCTCGGTGCCGCGGGTGTCGACGAGGGTGAAGCCGGGGTCGCCGCCGGCGGTGAGCGCGGCGGCGACGTCGGAGACGTCCGTGTGGAAGGCGAGGCTCGCGGCGAAGTGGGCGGCGGCGTCCGCGGGCGCGGCCGGGGTCACACCCAGCACAGGACTTGCGGCGGGGGCGAGGGCAGGGGCGGTGGCGGGAGCGGTGGGGTCCGTGGTTGCGGTCATGCCGGGAAATCTACGGTCCGCGGCCTGCCCGCTGAAGGCGGATTCCCCGGCGCTCTCGTTGATCGGCCGGGCTTTCCCTGGTACTTCTGGGGGCATGGCCACGATTTCCCTGGACGCGACGGACTGGCGGCTGCTGGCGGCCCTGCAGCAGGACGGCCGGGCGACTTACGCGGAGCTGGCCCGTATCGTCTCGATGTCGCCGAGCGCGGTCACCGAGCGGGTGCGGCGGCTGGAGGAGGTCGGGGTGATCTCCGGGTACGCCGCGGTCGTCGACCCCGAGCGGGTCGGGCTGCCGGTGCTGGCGTTGGTCCGGCTGCGCTACCCGACCGGCAACTACAAGCCGTTCCACGACCTGCTCGACACCACCCCCGAGGTGCTGGAGGCGCACCACGTCACCGGCGACGACTGCTTCGTGATGAAGGTCGCGGCGCGGTCGATGCGTCACCTGGAGGAGGTGACCGGGCGGATCTCCGGGCTCGGCGCGATCACCACGAGCGTGGTGTACTCCTCGCCGCTGGCCCGCCGTCCACTGGTGCTGTGACGGCGCCGGGTCCGTGCGGGGCGGCGCGGCTCAACCCGTGGTGGGCTCATCTGTGTTCGGCTCACCCGTGGTCGGGTCCGAGGGGTTCGGCTCACCCGTGGTCGGGTCCGCCGGGTCCGGACGGGCGGAGGGCGTAGCCGGTGAGCAGGGCGGTCAGGATGTCGGTCAGCCTCGGTTCGACGTCGACGATGGAGTGGGACAGCTCGGGGTCGGTCTCGTAGAAGGCGCGCAGCCGGGTGCCGGGGGCGGCCATCTGCCACAGGGCTCCGGCCATCGAGGTGGCGGTCGTCACCACGCCGCGCGCCTGGTCCGCGTCGAGCGGTGCGAGGGCGCGGAGCCCGGCGCCGACGTTCTCGACCTCCGCCACGGCACGCGTCTTGAACGTCCGGACGGTGTCGGTGGAGACGTTGCGCTCCAGGTTGAGCGGGGTGTGGGCCAGCAGGTCGCAGAAGAGCGGGCGGGCCACCAGCGAACCGGCCAGCGTGCCGGCGATCGAGCGGGCCGTCTCGTCCCACTGCGGCGCGCCGGCGTCGGGACAGGGCGCGATGGCGTCGAGGAGGTCGCGCACCGCGGCCGACCAGTCGCGCCAGGCGGTGCCCGCCAGCCGCAGGAAGATGTCCTCGCGCGTCTCGAAGTAGCGGAGCATCGCGGACTTGTGCATGCCGACCTCGTCGGCGATGGCGGTCATGGTCACCTCCCTGACGCCCTTGAGCAGGGCGAGGCGCGACGCAGCGGCCAGGATCTCGGTCTCGCGGGCGGCCTTGGCCTCGGGGCTGCGCGCGCGCAGGAAGTCGGCTCTGGTCATGAATCCCTCCTCGTGGCCATGGCCCCATCGTAACGAAACCAGGTTTCAGTAATATCACACTTCCGAGACCGGGCGGCCTGGACGACGACCTCGGGAGAATTACCACAACCAAGTTGCACTAATAGCGCAACCGTGTTTCGGTAGAGGTATGGATACACACACCGACACCTGGTTCATCACCGGCTCCTCGCGCGGCTTCGGCCGTCAGCTCGCGCTCGCCGCGCTGGCCGCCGGCGACAATGTCGTCGCCACGGCCCGCAGGCCGGAGCAACTGGACGATCTCGTACGGCAGTACGGCGACCGCGTGCTGCCCGTCGCGCTCGACGTCACCGACCGGTCGGCCGCCGTGGCCGGCCTGCGGGCGGCGGTCGACCGGTTCGGCAGGGTCGACGTCGTCGTGAACAACGCCGGATACGCCAACACCTCGGCGGTCGAGACCACGCCCGAGGACGACTTCCGCCGTCAGTTCGACACCAACTTCTGGGGCGTCTACAACGTCTCCACCGCCGCGCTGCCGCTGCTGCGGGCGCAAGGAGGCGGCACGGTCGTGCAGTTCTCCTCCATCGGCGGCCGGGTCGGCAGCACGCCCGGCCTCGGGTCCTACCAGGCGGCCAAGTTCGCCGTGGACGGCTTCACCCGGGTGCTCGCGGCGGAGACCGCGCCGTTCGGCATCAGGTACCTCGTGGTGGAGCCCGGCGGGTTCGCGACCGACTGGGCCGGGGCCTCGATGCAGGTCCCGGACGTCCCACCGGAGTACGACGCGACCGTGGGCGAGATGGTGCGCCTGTTCAGCGGTCCCGTGGCCCAGCAGGGCGACCCCAAGCGCGCCGGCGAGCTCCTGGTCCGCGTCGTCAAGCACCCCACCCCGCCCTCCCACCTCGTCCTCGGCGCCACTGCCGTCCAGATGGCACAGGCCTACTCCCGCGGGCAGTTGGAGGAGGTCGCCACGTGGGAAGCGGCGAGCCGGTCGGCCGACTTCGACCAGGACCCGGTCGAACTGCCCGCCCCCGCCCAGGAGACGGAGAACCGGTCATGACGCGGTTCCCGGGCAAGGTCGCACTCGTCACCGGCGCCGGAACCGGCATGGGCGCGGCGACGGCACGGCTGCTCGCCGCCCGCGGCGCGGCCGTCACCCTCGTCGGCCGGCGCGCCGACAAGCTCGAGGACGTCGCCCGGCAGATCAAGGAGGACGGCGGACAGGCGCTCCCCGTCACCGGCGACGTCAGCGACGCCGAGGACGTCGAGCGCGCGGTCGCCCGGACCGTGGACTCGTTCGGCGCGCTGCACTACGCCGTCAACAACGCCGGGGTGACCGGCAATTTCACCCCCACCGCCGACATGCCCCTGGACGCCTGGCACAAGGTCGTCGCGATCAACCTGGACGGCCTCTTCTACGGCCTCAAGTACCAGATTCCGGCGATCCTCGACGCCGGCGGCGGCGCGATCGTCAACGTCTCCAGCGTGTTCGCCGACCGCGGCGGCCCGACCGTCGAGTACTCCGCCGCCAAGCACGCCATCCGTGGCCTGACCCGCACCGCGGCCCAGGAGTACGCGGCCCGGGGAGTACGCATCAACGAACTCCAGCCCGGCGTCATCGACACCGAGATGACCCAGGCCGACCCGGACGGCACCCAGCAGGTGGCCGAGCGCGGCATCCCCATGCGGCGCGTAGGGCGCGGCGAGGAGATCGCCACCGCCGTCGCCTTCCTGCTCTCCGACGACGCGTCCTACATCACCGGCGCCCACCTCGCGGTCGACGGCGGGTTCCTCGCGTAGCCCGCACCCGGCGCACCCCCAGGCGGCCCGCCCGCTCCGCGCGGCGGGCCGCCCGCCCAGGCCCGCGCCTCGGCACCGTCGCACGGCATCTCCTCCTCAACCGCCGGGACGGGCCGGATGAGGGAGGGGCCGGCTGACCGCACGGCCGGCCCGGTAGGCCACGCGACCAAGGCGGCCTGCCATCGCTGCCGTCGGCCCGCTGGGCGTTCACACGGGCGGCCCGGCGGCCCGGGTCAGCTCGCGGTGGTGCGCAGCCGGACGCTGGAGCCGTCGCGGTCCTTGACCACCCGGAGCTGGACGGGGATTCGGTGCCGCAGGTCGGCCACATGGCTGACGATGCCGACGGCCCGGTCCCGTTCGCGCAGCCCGTCCAGCACGTCCAGGACCTCGTCGAGGGTCTGCTCGTCGAGGCTGCCGAATCCCTCGTCGATGAAGAGGGTGTCCAGCCGCATGCCGCCCGCCTCGTCGGTGACGACGTCGGCCAGGCCCAGCGCCAGCGCCAGCGACGCGAAGAAGGTCTCGCCGCCGGAGAGCGTCGCGGTGTCCCGCTCGGTGCCGGTCCAGGCGTCCACCACCATCAGCCCGAGGCCGGACTTGGCCCGGTTGCCCGCGCGGGCGTCGCTGTGCGCGAGCGTGTAGCGGCCCGCCGACATCCGCTGGAGCCGTACGCCCGCGGCGGCGGCGACCTGCTCCAGCCGCGCCGCCAGGACGTAGGTCTCCAGCTCCATCCGGTACCGGTTCTCCGCCGAGTTGCCCGCCGCGAGGTCCGCCAACCGCTTGAGCCGGTCGAACTCCGCCCGGGCCGGGGCGAGTTCGCGGACCCGCGCGGTGACGATCCCGGTCAGCCGGTCGAGCTCCCGGCACCGGGTGGCGGCGGCGGACTCCGCGGACGAGGCGTCCCGCAGCCGGCTGTGTGCCTCGTCCGCGATCCGCTGCGCGCGCTCGGGGTCGGCGGCCGGCAGTGCCGCGGCCGCGGCCGGTTCGGGCGCCGCCAGGGCCGCCTCGATCGCGGCCTCCTCCCGCTGCCAGGCGGCCACATCCCGCTCGGTACGGGCCAGTTCGGCCGGCGCGAGGAGCGCCGAGGCGGCCTCCGCGGGCGACCCGAACCCGGCCGCGGCAGCGGCCTCGGCCACCGCGGACTGCGCCTCGGCCAGCCGCCGCTCGCCGTCGGCGCGCTCCCTCGCCGCGTCGACGGCCCGGTCCAGTACGGCGATCCGCGCGCTCAGCCGCGCGTGCCGGGCCCGTACGGTGGCGTGGCCGGCCCGGGCCTTGGCCAGCTCGGCGGTCAACCGCCGGTGCTGCTCGTCGAGTTCCTCGCGCCGGGAGGTGCGGGCCGCGGTGCGGCTGAGCGCCTCCTCGCGCTGCGCGGTCCGCCGGTCGCGCTCCTCCTCCGCGCGGGCGAGCGCGCGTCGCGCCTCCGCGAGGTCACCGGCAGCGCGCACCGCCGCGGCGTGCTCGGCCGCCGACTCCGCGTAGGCTGCGGCGAGTTCGGCGTACGGCGCGGCTCCGGCGGCGGCGTCGGCCGCGTCGAGTGCCGCACGCAGCCGGGCCGTTGCCTCGCCGGCCGCCGCATACGCCGAACGGCGCCGCTCGTAGGCCGCGTTCGCGGCGTCCTCGTCGGCCGAGGTGACCCGCGACCCCGCTTCGGGCCGCGCCGGGGCGGGGTGCTCCTGGGCGCCGCACACCCGGCAGGGCTCCCCGTCGACCAGGCTGTCGGCCAACTCGGCCGCGATACCGGCGATCCGCGCCTCCCGCGCGTCCTGCCACGCCTCGCGGGCCTCGGCGGCCCGGTCCCGTGCCTCGCGCGCGGCCTCCTCGGCAAGGGCCGACTCCCGTGCCAGCCGGTCCCGTTCGGATGCGGCGTCCCGGCGCACCCGCGCCGCCTCGACCCTCCCCGCCAGCCCTTCCGCCCGCGCGGCCGCCTCCGCCGCCGTCTCCACCCGCGCCTGGAGCCCGCCACGCTCCGCCGCCCAACGCTCCAGCCATGCCTGCGCCTCGCGCACGGCCCCCTCGTCCGCCCGCTCCTCCCGCGCCAGCACCTCCCGGCGCCGCCCGATCTCCTCCAAACGGGTCTCGGCCTCCCCCGCTCCGGCCAGCCCGCCCAGCTCCTCCCGCAACTCCCCCACCCTGCGGGTCATGACCTCGACCGAAAGCCGTGCGCCCGCCGGCGCGGCCTGGGCGCCAAGCGTCCCGCCAGGCCGCTGCTCCCCCACGCCGCCGCCGTGCCGGACCGGCTCGGACCTGAACCCCTCATCAGCGGCCGATGTCCGCCCACTTGTCCCCGAGCTGCCTCGCGCCCCCGCACCGACCCGATCGACGCCCGGCCCCGACTCCCCCGGGCCACCGGGCCGAACGGGCGCGGCACCGCCCCGCTGGGCCGGAAAGGCGTCCGAGCCGCCGGCCCGGGGCAGCTCAGCGTCCGGCTCCGCCGACGAGGCGTCCACGGGCCCGGCCAGGAGCTCACCCGCGGCGGCGAGTTCGGCGGCGGCCACGCGTTCCGCCGCGAGGGCCTCGTCGTACTGGGCGGCGGCCTTGTCGTGGAGCCCGAGTGCGGGGTCGACGGTGAGGGCGCGCCGGGCGCGGTCGAGGCGGCCGCGGACAGCGGTGCGGACCGGCCGCTGACTGGCGGCGGCCGACGCGTTGTCGAGGGCTTCCCGGTGGCGGCGTTGCAGGGCGGCCAACTCACGTGCCGCGGTGGCCGCTTCGGCGGCGGAGCGGTGCGCGTCCTCGCTGAGGAGTACGGCCGTGCGCGCGATGGCGTGCCGCTCGCGGGCGTCGCACCGCGCGAGGGCGGCGTCGGTCAACACCCCCGCGTCGAGATCGGGTTCGGAGCCGAGGTCCGCACCGGGCCCGGGTTCGGCGTCGCCGTACCCCGCCGCCTGCCGCATCCGCGCGGCGAGTTCCCGCAGTCCGTCGTCGCCGGCGGCGAGCCGCCGGTCCGCTTCGTTCCTGCGGTCGCGCAGCCACTGCTCGACCGCCTTGAACCGGCGGGTGTCGAAGAGCCGTCCGAGCAGCGCGGCCCGCTCCACCGCGCCCGCCCGCAGGAACGTCGCGAACTCGCCCTGCGGCAGCAGCACCACCTGGCAGAACTGCTCGCAGCTCATCCCGACGAGTTGGCGCACCTCCTCGCCGATCTCCTGGTGCGACTTGGAGACGCCCTGCCACGCGCCGCCGATGTGCTCGCGCAGCAGCGTGACCGCCTTGTCGACGGTGGTGCCGGTGCCGCGCTTCTTCGCCCGCGCCTGCTCCGGTCGCCGGGTGATCTCCAACCGGCGTTCGCCGAGCGTGAGTTCGAGCACCACCTCGGTCGCGGTGCCGGAAGCGGCGTGGTCGCTGCGCAGCCGGTTCGCGGGCCGGGCACCAGGCACCTGCCCGTACAGCGCGTAGCAGACGGCGTCCAGGACGGAGGTCTTGCCCGCGCCGGTGGGGCCGTGCAGCAGGAACAGCCCGGCGGCGGACAGTTCGTCGAAGTCGACCCGCTGGGTGCCGGCGAAGGGGCCGAACGCGGTCAGTTCGAGGCGGTGCAGGCGCATCAGTCGCGCTCCGTCTGTACGGCGTCGGCCCGTACCGCGTCGAACGCGGCCCGCAGCACGCCGCGTTCGGCCCGGTCGGGGGCGGTGCCGCGGACATGTGCGACGAAGTCCTGGGCGATCTGCTGGTCGGTGCGCCCGCGCAGCCTGCGGGCGTAGGAGGCGAGCGGGTCTTCGGTGTCGCGGTCGGGGTCGAAGGCGAGCGCGAGGATGTGCGGGAAGCGCTTGGCGAGCGCGGCCATCGGCTCGTGCGGGCGGTACGCGTCGGTGAGGGTGGCCTCGACCCAGGACCCGGTGTGCGGTTCGAGCGCGGGGTCCGCGAGCAGGTCGTCCAGGCGGCCGCGCAGGCGGGCGAGCGGGCGCGGCACCGGAGTGTCGAGGCGCCGCGCGGTGACGGCGCCGTCGGGATCGAGGTCGACCAGCCACATGCTCTTGCGGTGGTGCTGCTCGGAGAAGGAGTAGGCGAGCGGCGAACCGGAGTACCGCACGCGGTCGTTGATCGTCTGGCAGCCGTGCAGGTGGCCGAGGGCGACGTAGTGCGCGCCGTCGAACAGCTCGGCGGGCACCGCCTCGACGCCGCCGGCGGTGATGTCGCGCTCGCTGTCGCAGGGGGCGGCGCCGGTGACGAAGGCGTGCGCGACGACGACGGCGCGGGTGCCGGCCGGGCGGGTGGCGAGGTCGGCCCGCACCCGGTCCATGGCGGCGCCGAGCACCGCGGTGTGGTCGGCCCGCTCGGCGCCGAACTCGGCACGGACCAGGGCGGGTTCGAGGTAGGGCAGGCCGTAGACCGCCACGTCGCCGTGTGGCGGGTCGGGCAGCAGCACCGGGTGGTGGCAGGTCGCGGGGTCGGTGCGCAGGTGGACGCCGGCGCGGTCGATCAGCCCGGCGCCGACGCCGAGACGCCGGGCCGAGTCGTGGTTGCCCGAGGTCAGTACCGTCGGCACGCCCAGGTCGGCGAGGGCGTGCAGGGCCTCGTCGTACAGCTCGATCGCGGCCAGCGGCGGCACGGCCCGGTCGTAGACGTCACCGGCCACGATCACGGCGTCGACCTGCTCGGCGCGCGCGGTGGCCACCAGGTGGTCGAGGAAGGTCCGCTGAGCGTCGAGCATGCTCACCCGGTGGAAGGACCGGCCGAGGTGCCAGTCCGAGGTGTGCAGGAATCTCACGCCACCGCTCCGAACCGCACCCGTCCCCCTCACCGTCCCGGGCGTCCGCCCGCAGACCAGCACCGTACTACCGATCACTCCCGCCCCCGGACGGCACACCCCGAACGGCCCGGATCGCGCCGCGCCGACGCTTCGCCCCGCCTGCTTCCGCCCCTCCGGTCAGCGGACGTCCACGTAGGCGCTGCCCTCGGTGGCGCAGGTGGCGGTGCCGGACGTGGCGTCGGCCAGCCAGGAGCGGAAGGCGGCGACGTCGGGTTCGGGGACGCCGAGGTGGAAGGTGACGGCGGCGCCGTAGACGACCTCGCGCACCGCGTGGCCGGCGGCGCGCAGCTCGTTCTCCAGCCGCCCGGCACGCTGGTGGTCGGCGGTGACGGTGAGCAGCGCGAGCAGGCGCCGTTCGACGGTGCCGGTCGCGTCCAGCGCCGCGGAGACCGCGCCGCCGTACGCCCGGGCCAGGCCGCCGGCGCCGAGCTGGACGCCGCCGTAGTAGCGGGTCACGACCGCGACGGTGTCGCGGACCTCGCGGCCGAGCAGCACCTGGAGCATCGGGGTGCCCGCGGTGCCGCCGGGCTCTCCGTCGTCGCTCGCCCGGTGCAGGCGGCCGTCGGGGCCGATGACGTACGCGAAGCAGTTGTGCGTGGCGCCCGGGTGCTCCTTGCGGACGGCCCGGACGAACTCCTCGGCGGCCTCCTGGCTGCCGGCCGGGGCCAGCGCGCAGCGGAACCGCGAGCGTTTGATCTCACTTTCGTACACGCCCGGGCGCGCCACCGTCAGATACCGATCTACCACCCGTTCAGCCTAGTGCGGGGGGAATCATGGCGCCGGGTGGGGCGTTGATCTGGCAGAACGCGCGGGGAAGCGTGCGGGCGGGCTGAGGCGAGGGGTTGGTGAGCGGGGATGTACGGGGACGCGGAGACGGTGCGGAAGATCCTGACCGACAGCGGTGACACCTGGGCGGTGGTCGGGCTGTCGAACAACACGTCGCGCGCGGCGTACGGCGTGGCGGCGGTGCTGCAGCGGTTCGGCAAGCGGGTGGTGCCGGTGCATCCGAAGGCCGAGACGGTGCACGGCGAGCAGGGGTACGCCAAGCTGGCGGACATCCCCTTCCCCGTCGACGTGGTGGACGTCTTCGTGCACTCCGCGTGGGCCGGTGCGGTGGCCGACGAGGCGGTGGCGGTCGGCGCGAAGGCGGTCTGGTTCCAGCTCGACGTGATCGACGAGAAGGCGTACGAACGGGTGCGGGCCGCGGGCCTCGACATGGTCATGGACCGATGCCCGGCGATCGAGATACCGCAGTTGTGACAGGCCCTCGGTGAGAGGACCTGAGACCGCGACCCCTGGCCCGGTTCAGCCGCCCAGGCCGTCGAGCACCACCGCGCCGGGCAGCGACGCCAGCACCTTGCCGGGCACGATGAGCTTGCCGCGCCTGGCCCCGCTGCCGATCACCAGATAGGGCGCCTCCGCGACGGCGGAGTCGATCAGCAGCGGCCAGTGCGCGGGCAGCCCGACCGGGGTGATCCCGCCGTACTCCATGCCCGTCTCGCTCACGGCGGTGTCCATCGGGGCGAAGGACGCCTTGCGGGCGCCAAGGTGGCGGCGGACCGTGCCGTTGACATCGACCCTGGTGGTGGAGAGCACCACGCACGCGGCCAGCGTCAGCTCGGTGCCGCGCTTGCCCGCGACCACCACGCAGTTGGCGGACTGGTCCAGCAGGTCCTGTCCATAGGCGGCGACGAAGTCCGCGGTGTCGGCCTTGTCGGGGTCGGTGTCCACGTGCACCATCTCCGCGGTCACCGCCGCGGCGACCGGCGGGGGCAGCAACTCCCGTCGCTCCGTGGCGGGGTGGGCGTCCTCGAATGAGCCGATCGGTGCGCGCATACGGGCAATCTAGCAAGGTCCGCGCGACGGTCGTGGGCGCGTGTTCACGGGCGGAGGGCGGGCGGTAGCGGCGGGCGGTGGGGTCGGCCACGGCTCGGGCGGTGCGCAACGGGCCTCGGGCGGTGCGGTCGCCGATGGGCGGGCCGCGGGCGTTGCGAGCGGGCAGACCGTGGGCGGCGGCAAGCGGTGCCGTCGGCCATGGGCAGGCGGCGGGCGGCAGCGTCGGCTACCGGCTACCGGCGGGCAACGGGTGGCGGTGCGTTCCGATGTGTCGGGTCCAGTGGGTGCGTGGGCAGGCGGTCAGGCGCGGGCGAGGGCTCGGGGGCCGGCCGGCCGCTGGGCGACGGTACGTGCCGGCCGGTCGCCGAGCTGACGTTCAGGTACCGGCGGGGGCTTCGAGGCCGGGGAGGTCGAGGCGTTGCTCGGGCGGCACCCCGTCCGGGAGCGGTGACGGTGCGGGGGTGCGCAAGGGCGGTTGCCAGCCCGTGTCGGGTGCCCAGCGCCGGACGATCCTGGCCGGGGCGCCTGCCACCACCGCGTGGTCGGGGATCTCGCCGCGGACGACGGAGCCGGCGGCCACGACGACGTTGCGGCCGAGCCGGGCGCCGGGCAGCACCACGCTGTCCACGCCGAGCCAGCTGCCGGAGCCGATCTCGACCGGCGCGGAGCTGGGCCACTGCTCGCCGATCGCCTGGTCGGGGTCGTGGTAGGAGTGGTTGGTGCTGGTCACGTAGACGTTGGGGCCGCAGTAGACCTTGTCGCCGATGACGATCGGGGCCATCGCGACGATGTGGCTGTCACGGCCGATGACGACACCGTCGCCGATGCGGATGACCGGGTCCGGGCCGTAGTCGATGTCGGCGGGGGCCAGGCCGACGGTGAGGGTGACCTGCTCGCCGATGATGCAGCACGCGCCGAGGTGAATCCAGGGTTCGCCGAAGACGGTGCCCTGCGGAAAGGCGAGCCGGGTGCCCCAGCCGATCCGGCCGAAGCGCAGCAGCCCGGGGCGCTCCGCGGTGACCGCGCCCGCGTTCTGCACGCGGTGCCAGGCACGGTGCACCAGCCGTGTGGTGGCGCGCCGGCGCCAGGCGGCGGCACCGGACAGCAGGGAGAAGAACACGTTCTCGTTCTCGGGCACACGGCCACCGTATACGGTGCCGCTGGACAGTGGTGGAGCGGCGCGGGATCGGACGGAGCGGGGATGAGCGAGACGGTGGAGCAGGCGGGCGCGGCGGATTCAGGCGGTGCGGCGGGCGGTAAGGGTGGAACGGCCGGCGGGCCGGGCGAGGGCGGGCCGGCCGGCGGTGCCGGAGCGCTGGTCGCGGGCGTTCTCGGCCGGGAGCCGCGGCTGGACCCGACCGCGTACACCGCGCCGACCTCGGTGGTGCTGGGCGATGTGACGCTGGGCGCGCGGGCGAGCATCTGGTACCACGCGGTGCTGCGTGGCGACGCCGAGGAGATCCGGATCGGCGCCGGCTCCAACATCCAGGACAACTGCACGGTGCACGCCGATCCCGGCTTCCCGGCGGTCGTCGGCGAGGGGGTCACGGTGGGGCACAACGCGGTGCTGCACGGGTGCGTGGTCGAGGACGGCGTACTGGTGGGGATGGGCGCGACAGTGCTCAACGGGGCGCGGATCGGCACGGGTTCGCTGGTGGCGGCTGCCGCTCTGGTACCGCAGGGCATGCAGGTGCCGCCGCACTCGCTGGTGGCCGGGGTGCCCGCGAGGGTCAAGCGGGAGCTGACCGGGGAGGAGCAGGAGGCGCTGCGGATGAGCGCGGAGCACTATGTGGCGCTCGCCGAGGCGCATCGCGAGGCCCTGGGCTGAGCGGCGCCCCCGGACGCGGGTCCCGGTCGGGTCCCGGTCGGAGCCGCTCGGCTCCCGGTCGGGACCCGGCGCTCCCCGTATGGCGCCGCCCACCGCGCAGGCGGCTACTCGCCGGACTGGGCGACGGCGACCTCGCGTTCGGTGTCCGTCTCCTGCTCGGCGTGCGCCTTGGCGGCGCGGCGCCGGACGTAGAGGAAGGAGCCGATGCCGAAGAGGACCGCGATGCCGAGGCCGACGTAGCCGAAGCGGGTGAGCCAGGGCTCCGCGACCACGCCGACGTAGTAGATGATCGCGGTGATGCCGCCGGCCCAGACGATGCCGCCGAGGGCGTTGGCGATGAGGAACTTGTGGTACGGCATCTTCAGGACGCCGGCGAGCGGCCCGGCGAAGATCCGCAGCAGGGCCACGAAACGGCCGAAGAAGACCGCCCACATACCCCAGCGGTGGAAGGAGCGTTCGGCGGTGGCGATGTTGGCCGGCGAGAAATGGCTCGGGAAGCGGCGGCCGAGCCAGTCCAGCAGCGGTCTGCCGCCCTTGTGCCCGATGGCGTAGCCGATGGAGTCGCCGACGACCGCGCCGAAGATCGCGCAGGCGCCGACCACCCAGGGGCTGACGTGGCCCTGCGAGGACAGCAGCGCCGCCGTCATCAGTACGATCTCGCCGGGCAGCGGGATGCCGAGGCTCTCCACCCCCACCACGAGACCGACCATCAGATAGACGGCGATCGGCGGAATGCCGTCCAGCCAGTCCTGCACGTGCACAGCAGGTCCCTCCCCGGGGTGACGGTCGAACGCGCGCCCGCAGCGCGCTCCTGTGAAGCGTAACCGACCGAAAGGACATGCTGTCCGCTCAGCGGTGTGCCCCCGGCCACCGATCACCGGCCGCTCGGCCCCGCCGGCCCCGCCCCCGGGCCACCGAACACCCGTGCTCCGCACCGCCGGCCCCGTGGCCGAACCCGTACTCCGACCCCCGGACCCGTGGACGTACTCCTCGGCGAACCGCCTCCGCCGGGCCCGGGCCACCCCACCGGCCCCCGGGCCGGCGGCTCTCAGCGGTTGGGGCGCAGGGTCCAGATGACGGTCATCCGGCCGGTCTCGGCGCCGTCCTCGCGGGTGAGCACGACCTCGACCGGGAACTCGGGGCGCTGTCCGGCGTCGAGTTCGGCGACGACCTCGGCGGCGGGCCGGCCGAGCGTGGCGGTCGCGCGCACCTCGCCCCGGGCGATCTTGGCGTAGGTGACCTCGACCCGCACCGGGAGCGGGACGGCGCGGCCGAGTTGGTCGCCGAACGCGCCGATCACGACGGCGCCGGACGCGGACTCGCCGACGGTGAACATCGCGCCCGCGTGCGGCCCGCCGACGTGGTTGCGGTAGTCGGGGTGGTCGGGCAGCGACACGACGGCGCGCTCGGCCGTGGTCTCGATGTACCGGAGGTCCAGGGTGCGGACCATCGGCACGGTGGACGTGAGGAGTTCGCCTATGTTGGGCAACGTGTCGGACATGGACCGATGTTACCAGCCAGTATCGCGGTCCGCCGTGGAACCCGCGGGCCCGCTCCCCTAGTGTTTCCAGCCATGTGGCCAGGAGACCAGCAGCACGGGGGACAGCAGTACCCGCAGGGCAACCCCCCTCAGAATCCGCAGCAACCGCAGCCCCAGCAGCCCTCGCAGGGACCGTACGGGCAACCACCCAACCCGTACGCGCAGCCCGGGTACCAGCAGCCGGGTTACCAGCAGCCCCAGCAACCTCCGCAGCAGCCCTCCCAGCAACCCCCGCAGCCCGGCTACCAGCAGCCGCCGCCGGCCCCGCCGTACGGTCAGCCCACTCCCCCGAACCCGTATGCGCAGCCCGGCTACCCGCAGCCCCAGCAGCCCGGACAGCCGCCGGCCGGCGGCTACCCGACGCCGCAGACGTGGGGCCCGGCCGGCCCCGGAGGCCCGGGCGGGCCCGGCGGGCAGCCGCCGGAGAAGGACAACCGGAAGCTGACCATAGGCATCGCCATCACCGCCTCGCTCGCGGTCATCGCGGCCGTGACGGTCGGCGCCGTCTACCTCACCAACAAGCACGACAAGAAGGACGACGCGAAGGGGCCCGCCACGCCCACCGCGACGACGCCGGCGAAACCCACCGCCACCCCCAGCCCCTCCGGCAGCGCGACCGACGGCACCGACGAGGACAACCCGCGCAACGGCGGCGCCGAGGTGAAGCCCGTCATACCCGGCTGGAAGGTGGTCCGCCGCGACCAGCGCAACGTCGCCTTCGACGTGCCGCCGGACTGGAAGGTCGACACCCAGGGCATGAGCCTGATCTTCACCGACGACAAGGGCGCCGCGCAGGAAGCGATGGGGGCGCCCGCCCACTACAAGTACGAGTGGTGCACCTCGGGCCACGACCACGCCGACCGCGCGACCGTCGGCACCAAGGGCGGCAACGGTGCGAAGAGCCTGAAGAACGCCGCCGACAACGAGGCCGAGGCGTGGGCGTACTGGGTCTACCAGACCAAGGGCAAGGGCACCTTCTCCAAGGCGAAGGACAGCAAGGCGTTCAAGAACGACCACGGCATCACCGGCTGGCAGTCCGAGGCCACGGCCACCAACGTGGTCAAGGCCGACAAGTGCACGCCGCCCAGCGGCATCGCCTACACCGTCGCCTGGCTGGACCCCTCGCAGAAGACCCCGACACCGGTGGTGTGGGTGCTCTACGCGGACACCGGCGTCCCCGACCAGCTCTCGCAGTCCATCGTGGACAAGATCAAGAGCACCATCCGCCCGCTGAAGCAGTAGAAGCAAGAGAAGACGGAGAAGACGGAGGAGACGGGAGCAGGCGAAATCGGCCCGGCGCGGCAGCGGCAGCGGCAGCGGCAGCGGCAGCGGCAGCGGCAGCGGCAGGGTGGAGCGGCACCAGGGGCGGAGGAGCCGCGGCGGCACGGCCTCCGGGGCGGGCGCGGCACGGGAGCGCCCGCCGGCGATAACCGCTGGCGCGCCACCCGGGCGTTCCTGGATAGTGCCCGGGTGAAGCGCACCGGCCCCCGCCCCCGCCCCGGCACTCCCCGTGCCCTGCTCGGCAGGCTGCCGGCACTCCCGCAACCGCCCTCCTGGGCCGGCCGGGACTTCCGGCTGCTGGTCGGCGCGTCGTTCATCGCCAACCTCGGCAACTCCGGCGCCACCATCGCCGCCGCCTACGCGGTCATCGTGCAGGGCGGCAGCGCCACCGACGTCGGCCTGGTGATCGCCGCCCGCACGCTGGCCCTGGTCGTCTTCCTGCTGGTCGGCGGCGCCATCGCGGACCGGCTGCCCCGGCACCGGGTGATGGTCAGCGCGAACCTGGTCAACGCCACGTCCCAGGCCGCGTTCGCGGTACTGGTGCTCACCGGGTCGCCGTCGCTGTGGGTGATGGCCGCGCTGGCCGCCGTGGGCGGCACCGGCCAGGCGTTCTTCTCGCCGGCTTCCGAGGGCATGCTCCTGTCCACGGTGGACCCCGCGCACGCGGGCAAGGCGTTCTCGGTCTTCCGGCTGTCGATGAACGGCGCGAGCATCGGCGGCGCGGCCCTCGGCGGCGCGCTGGTGGCGGCGGTCGGCCCCGGCTGGGTGCTCGCCGTCGATGCCACCGGCTTCGCGATCGCCGCGGCCATGCGCGCGAAGCTGCGCACCCCCGTGGTGGAACGGCCCGCCGCGTCCGGCGGCATCGTCCGTGAACTGCGCGAGGGCTGGCACGAGTTCGCCTCCCGCCCCTGGCTGTGGGGCATCGTGATCCAGTTCGGGGTCGTCAACGGCTTGGAAACCGCCGCCGAGTCGGTCTACGGTCCGCTGGTCGCCCGCGAGCACCTCGGCGGCGCCGGACCCTGGGGACTCGCGATCGCCGCGGGCGGTGTCGGCACGGTCTGCGGCGGCGTGCTGATGATCCGCTGGCGCCCGCGCCGGATGCTGCTCGCCGGTACCCTCGGCGTCTTCCCGCTGGCGCTGCCCGCCGCCGCCCTCGCGATCGCCGCACCGCTCCCGCTGCTGTCGGCCGCCACCTTCACTGCCGGTCTCGCGGTGGAGGTCTTCGCGGTCGGCTGGATGCTGGCCCTGCACCAGGAGATCCCCGAGGACAAGATGTCGCGCGTGTCGGCCTACGACTGGCTCGGCTCGGTCTCCCTGACCCCCGTCGCCACCGCGCTCGCCGGCCCGGCCGCGATCACCTTCGGCCGGACCCAGTCGCTGTGGGGCTCCTCCGCGCTGATCGTGCTGCTCACCGGCGCGGTCCTGCTGCTGCCGGACGTACGTCGGCTGGAACGGCGTACGAAGGTCGCGCCGGCACCGGCCGACCATTCCGTCGACGACCTGCCCGCAGCCGAGCCGCTTCCGCTCCCGCTTCCGGCCGGCGCCAAGCCCGTCGCGGAGAGCGTGGACGGGCTCCCCGACGCGACCTGATCCGTCCACGACAGCACCGCGCACCGCGCCGTGCGGCCCTCCCGCCCCGCCACGCCCGAGCCGGCCTTCGCGGGCGGAACACGCTCCCGGGTCAGCCGATCGTGAAGGCGCCGCGGGGCGGCTCGGGCGAGTCGGCCGCCTCCGCGTCATGCACCGGCGCGCCCGGAAACGCCCGTACCGCCTCCGCCGTCCCCAGCACCCGTGCCGGGAACGGGTCCGCGGCGCAGCGCCGTGCGACCACGTCCGCCGGCAGCGGGCCGCGGGAGACCGCGAGCACCGCGTTGCCGTACCGGCGCCCGCGCAGCACCCCCGGCTCGACCAGCACGCACACCTCCGCGTCCGGGCCGAACGCCGCGCGAACGGTGGCCAGTTGCGAGCCGAGGAAGGCGAACGGCGCGGCGTCGGCGAGGTTCGCCACGTACAGGCCGCCCGGGCGCAGCACCCGTGCCGCCTCCGTCGCGCACTCGACGGTGGTCAGGTGCGCGGGGACCCGCGACCCGCCGAACACGTCCACCACCAGCACGTCGGCGCTCGCGTCCGCCCGCCCGGTCAGCCACTCCCGGGCGTCCGCGACATGGGTACGGATCTCCGGCGCGTCCCACGGCAGGTACTCCGCGACCAGCCCGGCAAGGCCGCGGTCCGCCTCCACCACGTCCTGCACCGCCCCCGGCACGGTCCGCGCGAACCTGCGCGGCAGCGTCAGCGCCCCACCGCCGAGGTGCACGATCCCCACCGGCGCCTCCCGCGTGTCGCACACCGCCTCCACGACATACGCGACACGCCGTACGTACTCGAACTCCAGGTGCTCCGGGTCCGCCAGGTCGACGTACGACTGCGGCGCGCCGTCCACCGTCAGCAGCCACGCCCGCGCGCGGTCCACATCCGGCAGCAGCTTCGCCTCCCCGAAGTCCACGGCCCGCAGCACCGGAATCGCTTCACCTTCCACCGGCCCATCCTCCCCCACCCCCGGGACGCGCGGGGACGCGGGGAAGCGCGCGGCAGCCCCCGCCGACCGGACAGGGCAGGACAGGGCCGGGCGGGCGGACCCGCCCGGCCCCGTCCGGGGACCGGTCAACCCAGGGACGTCACCGTGCCCGCACCGACCGTGCGACCGCCCTCGCGGATCGCGAAGCCGAGCCCGGGCTCCAGCGGCAGCGCACGCCCCAACTCGACGGCGATGTCGGCGGTGTCGCCCGGCAGCGCCATCCCCTCGGACCCGAGGGACACGTCGCCGACCACGTCCGCGGTGCGGATGTAGAACTGCGGCCGGTACCCGGTGGCCACCGGCGTGTGCCGCCCGCCCTCCGCCGCCGGCACGAAGTACACGTGCGCGGTGAAGCGGCGGTGCGTCGTCACGCTGTCCGGCGCCGCGACGATGTCGCCGCGCCGCACCTGACCGCGCTGCACCCCGCGCAGCAGCAACGCCACGTTGTCACCCGCCTGCGCGGACTCCATCGGCTTGCCGAACGTCTCCAGGCCGGTGACGACGCTGGTGAGCGCCTCGTCGTCGACGCCGTGCACGCCGACCCGGTCGCCGGGCCGTACCACCCCGCGCTCGACCGCGCCGGTGACGACGGTGCCGCGCCCGGTGATGGTGAGCACGTTCTCCACCGAGAGCAGGAACGGCGCGTCGACGTACCGCTCGGGCACCGGCACGTAGGTGTCGACGGCGTCGAGCAGCGCGCGGATCGCGGCGGTCCAGCGCGGCTCGCCGGCCAGCGCGCCCAGCCCGGAGACGCGGACCACCGGGAGCGTGTCGCCCGGGAAGCCGTGCGCGCTGAGCAGTTCGCGCACCTCCAGCTCGACCAGGTCGGCCAGCTCGTCGTCGGCCGCGTCGGCCTTGTTGAGGGCCACCACGATGTGCCGCACGCCCACCTGGCGGGCGAGCAGCACGTGCTCGGCGGTCTGCGGCATGACGCCGTCGAGCGCCGAGACGACGAGGATCGCCCCGTCCAGCTGGGCCGCGCCGGTGATCATGTTCTTGACGTAGTCGGCGTGACCCGGCATGTCGACGTGCGCGTAGTGCCGCGTGCCGGTCTCGTACTCGACGTGCGCGATGGTGATGGTGATGCCGCGCCGCGCCTCCTCCGGGGCCCGGTCGATCCGGTCGAACGGCACGAAGGTGCCGTTGCCGTCGTCGGCGAGCACCTTGGTGATGGCGGCGGTCAGCGTGGTCTTGCCGTGGTCGACATGACCCATGGTGCCGATGTTCAGGTGCGGCTTGGTGCGGATGTACGCCTGCTTGGGCATGGGAAGACTCTTCCTCGACGGTCGCCGCGTGCCACGCGGTGACCGGAAGGGGGAAGGCGGTGAGCCGCCTCACGGACCCCGGGCCGTACCGACCCTCCCCCTGCGGGGTCCGCCGGATACGTCGTACCGGGGAGGGTCAGCTTCGTGCGCCGTCGAATGCGCCGTCGAGGAGTGCCGGCCGTGCGGCGACCGCGGCCTGTGCGACCGCTGCGACCGATGCGTTCCGGGCAGCCTCCAGCGCGACCGCTGCTGCGGTGGCGTCTGCGAGGAAGGCGGGCCGGAACATGCGACGATCATGCGCCGCGGGACCGCCCTCCGTCGAACGGTTTTCCGCCCCGCGCCCGCCTGTTGGGCCGCCCGTCCCGGCGCCGACGGCTGAGCCTCCTCCCACCTGCGTGAACCGCCGGGTGACGCAACCGTCAACGGTTCTTCATCCGCTGGTGACGTACGGGAATTCGCGGCGTGGGACACTTTGTTCCGTTGATGAACTTAACGTGCGTCCCCGCTCCACCCGTCCCCGCTCCACCCCGTTCCGTCGAGCCCCGTCCTGCCCCACACCGTTCCGCTCCCGTAAAGGACCCCTCCATGCCCCTGGCCATCCTCGCCCTCGCGGTGAGCGCCTTCGGCATCGGCACCACGGAGTTCGTGATGATGGGCCTGCTGCCCAACGTCGCGGGCGACCTCGGTACCTCCGTGCCCACCGCCGGTTACCTCGTCTCCGCCTACGCGCTCGGCGTCGTCGTCGGCGCCCCGCTGCTCACCGCGCTCGGCTCCCGTATCCCGCGCAAGCGCATGCTGCTCCTGCTGATGGGGCTGTTCACCGTCGGCAACCTCGCCTCCGCCGTCGCGCCGGGCTACTGGACGCTGCTCGGCGGCCGGTTCCTCGCCGGGCTGCCGCACGGCGCGTTCTTCGGGGTCGGCGCGGTCGTCGCCTCGCGGATGGTCGCCGAGGAGCGCCGGGCCCGCGCGGTGGCCGCGATGTTCCTCGGGCTGACCGTCGCCAACATCGTCGGCGTGCCCGCCGCGACCGCGCTCGGCCAGCACCTCGGCTGGCGCGCGACCTTCGTCGTGGTCTCCGCCATCGGCCTTGTCGGGCTCGCCTCGCTCGCGCTGCTGGTCCCGCGGCTGCCCGCCGAGGAGCACGTCGGCGTGGGCCAGGAGATCCGGGCGCTGCGCGAACCCCAGGTCGTACTCGGCCTGCTCACCGCGGTGTTCGGGTTCGCCGGGGTGTTCGCCGTCTACAGCTACCTCGCCTCGATGATGACCGAGGTCACCGGGTTCGCCGACTCCTCCGTCACCCTCCTGCTCGCGCTGTTCGGCATAGGCATGACGCTCGGTGCCCTCGCCGCAGGCCCGCTCACCGACCGCGCGCTGCGCCCCACCCTCTACGGTTCGCTCGCCGCCCTCGCCGTCGTCCTGGTCGGCTTCCACTTCGCGGCGCACTCCAAGGTCGCCGCGCCGATCGCGGTCGTCGTCCTCGGCGCGGTCGGCTTCATGACCACCACGCCGCTGCAGATGCTGGTCATGAACAAGGCCCGGCACGCCCCGACCATCGCGTCCGCCTCCAACCACTCCGCGTTCAACCTCGCGAACGCCGGCGGCGCCTGGCTCGGCGGCGTGGCCATCTCGGCCGGCTGGGGCTGGACGTCGCCCACCCTGGTCGGCGCCGTCCTCGCGGTGGCCGGGCTCGGTATCGCCGTGACCGCGGGTCTGCTGGACCGCCGTGCGCAGGTGACGGCGTCGGAGGTGATCGCGGAAGGGGGGCCGCGGGCGCTGCGGGAGGTGGAGGAGCCGGCGTGACCCGGCACTCCGGGGGCGATGGCCGGCCCCCACCTCGGTTAGGCTCGGCAAATGGCAGAAGCCGAGCCGGACTTCACGCCCGCACCGTCCGGACCAGGGGTCCGCGACGCCCGCGATGTGCGGGGTGGGCGGGGTGGGCGGGGTGTACGGAGAGCCGCGGCGCGGGCCGTGGTGCGCTGCTCGCGGCTGATGCTCTCGCCCTGGGCGCGGTTCGGCGTGCTGGTCGCGGTGCTGGCCGTCGGGATCGCGCTGGCCGTCGCGTGGCAGCCGCAGCGGCTGCTGACCAGGGGCTGGCCGCCTCAGACCTCGGGCACCTCCGCGGTGCTGGTCTTCGCGCTGGCCTACGGTGTCGCCACGGTCGTCTTCGTCCCGCGCCCTTTGCTCAACGCCGCCGCAGGCGCGCTCTACGGCATCCACGCCGGGCTGCCCGCGGCGATCGGCGGCACCGTGCTCGGCGCCGGACTGGCCTTCCTGCTCGGCCGTTTCCTCGGGCGCGACGCCGTACGGCCGTTGCTGCGCGGGCGGTTCGTGCTGTCGCTGGACCGCCAGCTCAGCAAGCACGGTTTCCGGAGCACTCTCGCGCTGCGGCTCTTCCCTGGCGTGCCGTTCGCCGCCGCGAACTACGCGGCGGCGCTGTCCCGTATCCGCCTGACGCCCTTCCTGACCGCCACGGCCGCGGGCAGCGCCGCCAACACCGCCGCGTACGTGGTCGCGGGCGCCCGCGCCGCGTCGCCGACCTCGCCGACGTTCCTGCTGGCGCTCGGGTTCCTCGGGGTGACCGGGGTGGCGGCGACGGCCTACGCCCGGCGCCGTACCCGCAGGGCGGCGGCCGGCCCCGGCGCGGCGGTCGTACGCGCCGAAGGCGGCGGGGCCGGTGTACCTCCCGCGCCCGATACGACCGGTGCGGCCGATACGACCGGTGCGGCCGGCACGCCCTCCGCCGTCAACGACCCAGCGGGTTCGGCCACTCCGCCAGCGGAATCCGCTTGATCTCCAGCACCTCGCCGAGCGTGCCCCACTCGTCCTTCCCCAGCCGCGCCAACGGCCGCAGCGCGTGGACGTCCGGCAGCCCGTCCACCATCACGGCCCCCGACACCACCGCGTACACCACCCGCCCGAACACCACGGTCGAGTCCCCCAGCCGGAGCGTGCTGTGCAGCTCGCACTCCAGCGCCACCGGCGACGCCGCCACCCGCGGCGGCTTCACCCGCGCACTGGGCTCCCGGGCGATCCCCACCTCGTCGAACTCGCTCACCCCGTGCGGAAAGTCCGTCGCCGTCGCGTTGATCTGCTCGAACAGGTGCTCCGGCGCCAGGTTCACCACGAACTGCCCGGTCTCCTCCACATTCCGCACCGAGTCCTTCCGCCCCACCGACGTGAACTGCACGATCGGCGGGCTCACACACGACACCGTGAAGAAGCTGTGCGGCGCCAGATTGTCCGCCGAGCCGTCCTTGTTCGTCGTCGACACCCAGGCGATCGGCCGGGGCACGACCACCGAGGTCAGAAGCCGGTAGAACGCGTTGCGGTCCTGCTGGGCGGGATCGAAGTCGATACGCATGGGGCCAGTATCCACGCGCCCGCCCTCCCCCATGTCTGGGGATCGCGGCCTGACCCAACCTGCGCTTCTCCGGAAGGCGCCCGGTATCGGACGACCGCGCACCGAAAGCCAAGCCCCAAGACCACCACCGACCACTCCCCGTGGGACGACCTCACCATCCCCCCGCACGCCCGCACGCGCGGCATCATCCACCCCCCCAACGCCCCGGCGCCTGCCTGCGGATCTCCAGCCACCGCCTCAGCCCGGAAACAGGCGTGGAACGCCAGAACGACGACGCCGAAGACACCCGCCCCGCCTCGGCTGGGCGCCGTTCGCGAAGACCTACCGCGAGAACGACACCTCGGCCTTCAAGAAGCGCAAGGTCATCCGCCCCGACGGGACCATCGACTGGGTCGTCATGCGCCCGAAGTTCCGCCAACTCCTGGCCGACCTGTCCACCGGAGTCATCGACGGCGTCATCTTCTACGACCTCGACCGCCTCGTGCGCCAGCCCCGCGACCTCGAAGACCTCATCGACATCGTCGAGTACGTCCAGCACCCGGTCATAGGCGCCACCGGCGGCCGCATGAACCTGATCAACGACAGCGACCGCCACATGGCGCGCATGATGTGCGTGATGGCGCTGAAATCCTCCGAGGACACCGCTCGCCGCGTCGCCCGCATGCACCTCGCCGCCGCCCAACAAGGCAAGATCCAAGGCCGAATCGCCTACGGATGGGTCCGCTCCGGCCCTCACAAGGGCCGGCACCTCCCCGACGAAGCCGCCGTCGTGCGGGCCCTCTTCACCGGCTGCCTCCTCGGGGAGACCGCCTACTCCCTCGCCACCGGACTCAACTCACGCGGCATCCTCGCCCCACAGGCCGCCCGCTGGTCCTCCACCACCGTCAACAAGATGCTCCGCAACCCCCGCTACGCCGGCATGGCCTCCTACGGCGGCAAACACCGCATCGAACCCGCCTCGACTGGGACGGCTGGTCACACGTCCTCTTCGACGACGACGGCCACCCCCTGCTCGGCACCTGGGACCCGATCATCGACCCCAAGGACTGGTCCCGCGTCCAATTCGAACTCCAACTCCGCCGCCAAGCCTCCGGCATCCCCACCCGCACCAGCCGCCCACCCGTCACCCCCAAGTACCTGCTGTCCGGCATCCTGCGCTGCGGCAAGTGCGGCCGCGGGCTCGTCGGCAACCAGGAGCGCAGGAAGAACTACCGCACCTACCGCTGCCCTCCCTCCGCCCACGGCGGCTGCGGCGGCATCCACATCGCCGCCGACACCGCCGAGAGGGCCGTCGAGCAAGCCCTCACCACGTACTTCGAACGGCTTGTCGCGGCCATACGCCAGCACGGAAACGGTGCTCACGACGACGCGCGCCTCATGGACACGCGCAACGCCCTCGCCACCGAGCAAGCCCGCAAGAACGACCTGATGCGACGGTGGGCCGACGACGCTCTCGCCCAAACCGCTCTTACCGAGGACGACTTCTTCACCCTCGTCCACGCCATCAACACGAAGATCTCCACGCTCCAGGACACCCTCGCCGCAGCAGAAGCAGCCACCCACACAACAGCCCCCGTCCCCGACGCAGCCACCTGGCTGCACGGAACGATCAACCAGCGCCGGACCCTCATCCGCCGCCACCTCCACGGCATCACCGTCCAACCAGCCGGTAAAGCCCACGTCTTCAACCGCACCCACCTCGTCCGCGAACGCCTCCAACCCCACTGGCGGACCGCCGAGAAACTCACCACCTGAACGTGAACGGGTGAGCTCCCGAGCCCTCCCGGGAGCCCACACGCATCAACCTCACGCCGTCAACCGGAACAGCACCTTGCACAACCACACCACCTCGGACTCCCCCACCACCGGAGCTTCCCGCAAGAACTCCTGCACCCACTCCTGCTCACCTGCATCCAGGGCCTCCCCCGCCTCCGGGTTGGCCCCGGACCCGTCCACGGCCCCGACGCTTTCATCCCTTTGACACCTACGCACCGCGAATCACCTCGCCCATCAGCTCACGGACAGCGACCCACCACGATCACCCCGCTCCCCTGCTTGGAGCATCCGCACATCGGTGATAACAATCCGCTCGCCCCTTCCGGCAGCCGGCTCTCCACCCCACCACCCCTGCCACAACACCTCACCGCGTCAAGGAGCCAGCCGTCATGTACGCGCAGCACAAGGAGCCTCTGCACGCGGCCCCTCCGAACCTCCAGCGCATGGTCGACGCCGGCCGCCTCGGCCGGAAGACGGGCACGGGGTACTACGCGTACTGACGGCAGCCCGGCAATACAAGACGCTGGACGACTACGACTTCTCCTTCCAACCCGACCTCGACCCGCGCAAGATCAAGGACCTGGCCACCTTGTCCTTCCTTGAGGACAAGGCCAACGTCGCCCTGCTCGGGCCGCCCGAAGTCGGCAAGACCCACATCGCGGTCGCCCTCGCGGCCGCCGCCTGCCGGGCCGGCCACTCGATCTACTCCACGAGCCTCGACGACATGGTCCGCCACCTCAAAGCCGCCGAGGAGCAAGGCCGGCTGATCAGCAAGCTCGGCACCTACCTGCGGCCCAGCGTCCTGGTCGTCGATGAGGTCGGCTACCAGCCCCTCGAACGCGCGGAAGCCAACCTGGTCTTCCAGGTCATCTCCAAGCGCTACGAGAAGGGCTCCATCATCCTGACCTCCAACAAGACCTTCAGCAAAGCGCACATGTTCCGGCGAACACGTGCCAGTCGGTGCCGAAACATCACCGGTTCATCTTGCGGAAGTCCTGGTACTCGTCACAGACGATGCCCTGGTTGACCCAGCGTTCGGGGTCTGCGGCGAAGCCACGCTCGGCAAGGTGCAAGGCTTCCTCGGGGGTGGGCAGGACCGCGATCTCCCGTCCCCACGTCTCCTCCTCGGGGTCCAGGGGCGGGAACTCGGTGATATCGAAGAAGTTGTCAGTGCCGACGTCTTCGACGTCACTCACATAGATCGTCACGCCGGAAGGGCCGGGGCTGAGGGCGATCCAGCGAAGCCCTTGGTAACCGTCGTGTTCGACTCTGCCGAGGAACTGCTCGATCTGCCGTCCGCGCTGGAGGGCGGCGAGAGCGAAAGAGGGAATGAGGTGCCGCATGCAAGTTCCTCTACTGGTGCTGGTCGGACAGGCGTCCTGAGTCGATGTGATCAGCAAGGTAGATGAGGGTGGCCTGTGGGTCCATGCCGAAGGCGGCGGCGACGAGCTTGGGGTCCATGGTGTTCACCAGGTCGATGAGGCGGGTGCTGCGGATCATCCGGGGTGGGTATCCGCAGTCGTCAAGTACATGGGAAACGTAGGCAGTTGAGGCCGGGCTCCGCCCGGCCTTGGTTCCTTTGGTGACCATCACATGCGGGTTGGCCGTCGGCCACTTTGCGCGGTGGTCCAGGCAGCGTTCCAGCACGGTCCAGGAGGCGGGATCCAGCGGGACGGGATGAGGTCGCTTGCCGAGCCGGACAGTCTGGGCCGCAGCGTCGATGCCGGTGATCTTCAATGTCCGGACCTCTGCGCTGGAGGCTCCGTGCAGCAGAGCGAGGATGCCGAGCAGGGCCTCATGCCGGTGAACCTGGTCGTCGGTCGTCCATCGACGGAAGAGCTCGCGCTGCTGGTCGAGGGTGAGGGCGTGGCCGCGGAAGCTGCTGCGTTCCTTCACGATCAGAGTGCGGGTCGGGTCGATCAGCACGATGTGCTGGGAGCGAGCGAAGCGGAAGAACTGCCGCAGCACCACCAGTCGGCGCTTGCGGGCCTTGGGTGAGGTGGCCAGGAAGGCTTCGATGTCGTGCACGTCGACCAGGGCCCAGTCGTCCTTGCCACAGTGCTCGGTGAGGAAGCCGGCCAGGTCCCGCAGGATGGACAGGGCGGTTTCCAGGGTGTGGTTGCTGCGGGGGCGAGTGCCAGCCCGGCGGGCCCGGTCCTGGGCCCACATGCGGGAGGCGTCGAAGGCGACAACGGCTGGCGTGAGGGGCCCGGGGACTGCATCGATGCGGCGCTTGCGCCGCCCGGCGGCGAGCCGTTCGGCCTGATCGGTGGGCAGGGCCATGCCGCGATGGGTGAAGATGTCCTCAAGCACGCGGGCGAAGGTGCCCATCGATCGTCCAGGTCGTCGGGACCGTTCCAGAAGTGCCTGAGGCGAGTTGGGGTGCTCGTCCTGCAGGAGGCGGCCGAGGCCGGTGATCAGACCGCAGGCCCGGGAGACGCAGAAACGGGACGCGACATGCCCGACGAAGTCGTCCAGCCACGCCGGCGGGTTAACGAGTTGGTCGCGGAGGTGTTCGCCGCGGATGAAGGGCCGGCCCGGATGTTTCTGCCAGCAGGCTGAACACAGGCCAAGGCCGGCATGCCGTCGCAGTTGCCCGCACTCGCGGCAGGTCCGCGGGGGCTGCTTGTCCTGTCGGGGCCGGGAGCAATGTCCGCACCAGCCGGTCTCCTCGCGGAAATATCCGTGCTTGCCGCAGCGTGGGCAGGGCTGCTGGCCCGCGAGCCGGTCGGCCCTTCGCCGGCAGGCTCCGCAGAGCCGGTTATGGGCCGCGCGGACGGGTTGGCCGCACTGGTCGCAGACGCGCGAGCAGGTGATGCACCGGCCGGTGTCCTCCTGGAGGGCACGGTCCTTGCCGCAGGACGGACATACCGCCTTCGCTGCGTGTTCTTTCATCCGGCTCCAGCACCGGCAGCAGTGTTGGCGGTCGCGATAGCCGACCGGCCCGCCGCAGGTGACGCAGTCCCGCTGTTTCTTGCTCATGGAGAGGTCCGCAGGTCACAGAGGCGGCATCGACCGGCCCCGGGCGGAGCCGGCGACCTTCGGGACGTCGGCGACGGGCCGGAGCGAAGCCACAGGCCGCTCGACGGGGGTGGTGTCGATCTCGATCAGGTCGTTGGGGGTGCACTCCAGCGCGGTGCACAACGCGGCCAGGGTGGCCATCTTCACCTGCGAGGGTTCCTTGGTGAACAGCGCGGACACCGACGCCGAGGAAAGCTCCAGGCCGGCCTTCTCGGCCAGCAGCCGCCGCAGTTCGGTCCCGGTCCACACCTCGCGCTGGGCGGCGGCCATCCGCAGCCGCCATCGGATCTTCATGCCGTGGTGTCCTTCCCGGTCAGCTCGGCCAGAGTGCCAGCGACCGCCCGCTGATAGGCGTCCTCGATGAACGTCGCGGAGGGCCGGACATAACGCATGGTCGAGCTGACCGTCCAGTGACCGAGCATCTGCTGGTGGGGCGCACGTCGTTCAGGAACCATCGCAGCACCAGGTCCAGGCCGTCGAGCATGGGTACCCAGCGGGGCCGGGGCCCGGAGGTGTGAGCACCTTTGCCGAAGCGGACGTGGGGCTTGCCGAACGGGCCGCGGCTGAAGTGCACATCCGGCTTCTCCAACAGCGATGCCTCCTCCGAGCGGAGGCCGGCGTGATACAGGGTCCGGAACATCGCATAGTCCCGGGCGGCCGGGCCGTACTTCCTCGCGGTCGCGATCCGCTGCTTCATGAAGTCGAAGAACTCCGCCACCCGCTCCGGGGTCGGCGGCGGCACCAAGGCCGGGGAGTCGTCACCGACATGCCGGGAGGCGTTGAACTCATCGACCGAGCAGACCAACCGGACGCCGAACGCGGCCTCGATCTCAGCGGCCTTGCGGGCCTGCAGGAACCGGTGGAACCCCTTGAAGATCTGCACATACTCGCGGCGCGTCGACCTCGCCCTGCCCTTCACCGCGAGGTCGCCGACCACCCGGTCGACGTCCTCGGGCCTCACATCCCACGCCGGCCGCCCCAGCGCGGCGAGCGTCCGCTCCAGCAGGCCGATGTCGTTCTCGACGGTCACCGGGCTGAACCCGCGGGCCCGCCAGGAGGCGACGAACGCGTCCACGCACGCCGCCTGGAAGAGCCAAGGGTCCGTGACCAGCGGCCCCTTCGGAACACCACCGCCCGCGATGACCTGCAACCTCGCCTCGGCCACCGGCACACCTTCCTCGCGCCTGAACTCTCAAGGCAGCACCTGGAAAACCTGAGCACCACCACGAGATCCAACGAGGACCGCAGGAGGAGGAAACGGCCAGGTGGCAGCGGCAACTCCCGCGAGGGAACAAGTACCAGCCCCAGATGAATGGGGCCAGGTCTTCGGCGACGAGGTCCTGGCCACGGCGATCCTCGACCGCCTCCTACACCACTGCGAGGTCGTCTCGATCAACGGCAACAGCTACCGACTCAAGAACCGCCTTCAAGCCATCGAGAGGGACACCGACGTGGCCTGAGTGTTCCGCCACGCTGTCAGACCCGGCGCATAGGGTCGAACTGGATGGGGCCGGTTCCGAGGCCGCCAGCACCGGAGAACGGCAGCCTCCCTGGTCTGCGCGGGGGTGGTTTCGGCCCAACCGGCGTCCAGGCATGTTGAGGGCCACGAGTGCAGCCTGTCAGCCCGGCCCCATCCCCACACCACCAACCACCCGCCTCAACTCCCAAGACTGGTGCACAGATCTGCGTACTTTGTGGAGCACTCACAGGAGTACGCCGACACTCGCCGTCCGCCAGGGCACGAACGTCCGCTTCACGAAAACCAGCCGGGTCCTGGCCGAACTCGCCGGCGGCCACGCGGACCGCACCTGGGACAAGCGCATCCGCGAGCTGATCCGACCCGACGTCCTCATCATGGACGACTTCGCCATGCGGCAGCTCAGCGCGGCCCAGGCCGACGACCTCTACGAACTGGTCTCCGAGAGGCAGGGACGCTCGCTGATCATCACCAGCAACCGGGCTCCCAGCGACTGGTATCCGCTCTTCCCCAACCCCGTCGTCGCCGAGTCGCTCCTGAACCGACTGATCAACACCAGCCACCAGGTCATCATGAACGGACCCAGCTACCGACCCAACAAGCGCCCGAAGGGATCTGCCACGAAGGATGAGAACGTCCTGACCAAGTAGTTCCCGTTGGCCATCGCGGGTCCCGGCGACGGGGCCCGCACGCGCCGAGCTCACGCCTTGAACACCGAACCGCTCTCCACCACATAGTGCGGACGCCCTTCGCCCGAGCTGAGGAACCGCCAGTCTTCCCACTCCGGGCGCCCTGCCGGGAACACCTCCAAGGACATGCCGGACGAGAGCATCAGCTGAAGGTCGAACTCGTCGCCGACGCACACATGGTCGACGACGGGAGCATCTGCTGCGACGAGCTGCGTGACGGTTTCGACGCGGTCGTCGAACCGGCTCGTCCCGATCTCGCCCCCAGCCTCGAACCCAGCTCCGGCCCGCGCGCCCGGAACATAGAGATCGCCCTCCTGGACCATCGTGGAGACGCCGTTGAGCAGCCGCCAGCGGCACTGCAAGTGCAGTGACATCTCCGGGTGGACTGTGTGCTCGCCACGGTGGTCCACCCATGGCACGTCGTCACCGAACGTGAGCCACACAAGCGTCGCGGCCCGGCCGATGGCCGTAAACGGCCGTCCCTCCAGCTCGCGCAACGCGGCACGAGTGGCCTCCAGACCGGTCACAGCAGTCTCATCCCTCCTCGGCGCCGACGAACCCGAGTGCCGGCCGAAGGGCGGCATCGGAATCACAGGATACGGACGCAAGGTCCGAGGACCTGGGGAATTACGTGACCACGGCCCATGGGGAATTACGTGACCGTCCACAGGGGCCTCATCGCCCCTGCGAGGGGTAGCAACAGGCCGGGCAGGCCGCCGGCGGCGGGCTTGATACCGGGTCCTTGTCGCTCGTGCGAGGAGTAACAACACCATCGCCGCTTCGTCCAGCACAAGGACGCCGGCGGTCCTTACCGGCCCTCCGATGGGTGACAACTTGATGTTGGTCGGTGGCAGGCCGACAGAAAACCGGCGTCCTCATCGCCCCTACGGGGGATCAACGCCTCGATCGGGGCTTGGTCCAGGACCCCACAGGGTCCGCATCGCTCCGATGAAGGGCGCTACGCATCAGCCAATCCGACGGGCGGCCGGCGCGCGGGAAGTGCGGGGCCCCGGCCGCCATTGGGAGGCTGAAGTGCTTCGTCGGTCTCAGCGGCGTTCTCGCTTCGGTCACTCCTCGGGTCCGGCCAGGACGAAGTCGTCCTGCGTCAGCTCGGCCTGGAGCCTGCGCTCAGCGACAACGGCGTAGTGGTCGGACAGTTCGACGCCGATGAAGTGGCGGCCTTCGCGCAGGGCGGCGACTCCGGTGGAGCCGCTGCCGGTGAACGGGTCGAGGACGGTGCCGCCGGCGGGGCAGATGCGCACGAGCTGCCGCATGACCTCGACCGGCTTCTGGGTGATGTGGACCCGGTCCTTGCGGGGCTGGGAGGCGATGAAGTAGCCGGGAAGGTACAGGTCCCGGCTGCGGTCGAGGCTGCCCTTCACACCCCAGGTGATGAACTCCGACGCCTGTTTGAAGCCGCCCTTCCTCGGCCGGCTGGCGGGCTTGATCCACGGGATCGTGCCCGACCAGGTCCAGCCCGCTATCTGCAACGCGTCACTGGTGGTCGGTTCCTGCCGCCAGTCGGAGAACACCACGGCCACCGCGTGCTCGACCGCGGCCCGGTACGCCTCGGTGAGCAGTTCGGTCAGCCAGGAGCGGTAGCTGCGCTGGTCGCGGTTCTCGCCGGGGAACGTCCGAAGCCGACTCGATCGAGTACCAGGACATCAAGGCCCGCGAGCGCCAGCTCATCGCCGGACACGCCGATGTCGCCCTGACCGGCCTGCTGACCGTCAGCGCGGACACCGAGGACGAGCTGCGCTCCGCGTGCGCGGTCGTGGAGACCGCGGCCGTCGGCGCTCAGCTCGACCTGCGGGCCCTGAGTTGGCAGCAGGCCGAGGCGTTCACCGCCGCGGCCCTGCCTCTCGCCCTCGCTTCCTGATGCCGGCCCCGCCCCTTCCCGTCGAAAGAGCACCCCCATGTCCCGCACCGCCAGCACGCCGACCGCGCAGGACTTCGTGCCCTTCGCCACCGCCGCCCTCGACTTCCACCGCGCCCTCAACCTCCCCGCCGCCCCGCTCGCCGCCTCCCGGGTGGAACTCGACGCGCTGCACGAGCACCTGGTCGCCCTCTACGAACTGCTCGACGCGCACGCCCTGCGCACCGGAACGCTCGTCCCCGTCGAAGGCGACTTCCTGAGCGCCGCGCGCACCCGGATCTGGCAGGCCGCCGACCACGTGCACGCCGCCTACCACGCAGCTCCCCGGCCAGGCACCGGGGAGGTTCCCGACCGCGAGGCGTGCAGGGCCGGGCTGCCCGAAGGCGCCCCCGAGCTGACCGTCTGCCACCGGCACCAGCTCGCCGCCCGGCAGGTCCGGCGCCGCAGCACCCCGGCCGACCTGCACGCGCCGTTCACCGGCCTCGTCCGCCACTGATTCCGCCGTCTGTCTGGAGAACCGTTCATGCCCCGCACCCGCGCCAGCGCCTCCCACCTGTTCGTCCCCCGCAAAGCCTCCCGCGCCCAGCAGCGCGCCGCCCGCGCCGGATACGCCGAAGCCCGTCGCCAAGCCCGCCGCGCCCAAACCCCGCCCCGGCAACAGGGCGAGGACGGCCTCGATCCGGAGCTGCGGCCGACCTACCCGCCCTCGGGGCGCCCCGGTCCGGCATCCGCCCGCGGCGGGAAACTCCGCCTGCCCGCCCACCGCATGACCACCGCCACCGTCTCCGGCGCCTACCCCTTCCTCGCCGAGGGCGGACTCGGGGCGGAAGGGATCTTCATCGGCCGGGACGTCCACGCCGAGGCCGCGTTCTGCTACGACCCGTTCTCGCTGTACTCCAGCGGCCGAATCGAGGGCTTCACCAACCCCAACGCGGTGCTCGCCGGGATCATCGGCATGGGCAAGAGTGCGCTGGCCAAGTCCATCGCCACCCGGGCCGTCGCCCACGGATACAAGGTCTACGTCCCCTGCGACCCCAAGGGCGAATGGAGCCCCGTCGCCGAGGCATTGGGCGGCTACACCATCGCCCTCGGACCCGGTCTGCCCGGCCGGTTGAACCCGCTGGACGCCCCGGCCCGGCCTACTGCGGTGAGCGAGGCGGACTGGGCCACCGAGACCCGCAAACGCCGTCTGCTCCTGCTGGCGGGCCTGGCCCGCGATCTGCAGCCGATGGAGCACACCGCCCTCGACCTCGCCCTCGACCTGGTCGTCGCCCAGGCCGAGGCGACCGGCACAGTGCCGCTGCTCGGCGAAATCGCCCACGCCCTCGGCTCCCCGGACCGCCTCAACCACGCGCTCGGCGACCAAGCCGGACACATGGGCACCGCAGCCCAGGACCTCGCCCACGCCCTGCGCCGACTCGTCCACGGCGACCTCAGCGGCATGTTCGACGCGCCCTCAACGGTGGCCTTCGACCCAGCCACACCGATGCTGTCGATCGACCTGTCGCGCCTCGGCGGCTCCGGCGACGACACCGCCCTCGTCCTCGCCATGACCTGCGCCTCGGCGTGGATGGAGGCCGCGTTGGCAGATCCGGACGGCGGCAGGCGCTGGGTGATCTACGACGAGGCATGGCGCGTGATGCGGCACGTCGGCCTGCTGGAGCGGATGCAGTCCCAGTGGAAACTCTCCCGGGGGCTCGGCATCGCCAACCTCATGGTCATCCACCGGCTGTCCGACTTGCTCTCCGCGGGTGATGCCGGCTCGCGCGGCCGGGTGCTCGCCGAGGGGCTGCTCGCCGACTGCTCCACACGCATCATCTACCGCCAGGAACCCGACCAGCTCGCCGCCGCAGCCTCCCTGCTCGGGCTGACCGGCGTCGAAACCCAGGCCGTCTCCGCCCTCACCAAGGGCCGGGGCCTATGGAAAGTCGCAGGCCGCAGCTTTATCACGCAGCACCTGCTCCACCCGGCCGAACGGGCGCTGTTCGACACCGACGCCCGGATGCGCTGAAAGGTCCGTGAGTTCACGAATACCGACGTGCTGATCCCGATGAACTCACGGGGGAAAGCCCTGTGACGAACCTACTTGGGTGCGTAAGTCGTCGTTTCGACTCAACCAGTGTTCTGCAGCCGGAAGTGCTGAAGGGCGGAGCCTGGCGTGTTCTGGACGGAGACCACGCTCAGGCCAGCCCTCGCGGCGAGGCTCTCGAACCCGGCGCGGGTGTACCAGTGGATCACCCAGGGGCGGTCGGCGACAGTGCTCTCACCGTCACGGAGCCGCTCGTACCGCAACAACGTCGTCTGCGTCCGCGCGGCGTCGCTCCGTTCCTCGGACACTACCGACACACGCAACTCGGCGCCGTCGTCTGTCGTAGCGGTGCGCACTCGAC
Organism: Streptomyces sp. NPDC088194; assembly: GCF_040702025.1. Taxonomy (NCBI): domain Bacteria; kingdom Bacillati; phylum Actinomycetota; class Actinomycetes; order Kitasatosporales; family Streptomycetaceae; genus Streptomyces; species Streptomyces sp. NPDC088194. The sequence goes on from NZ_JBFBIV010000007.1 coordinate 159,584, forward strand.
CGATCTGTTCAGCAGGTGTAGGAGAGGGGACGAACAGAGGAACCAGGGCGGTGCCTCCCTCCCCAAAGTGATCGCGGACGCCGCGGAGGGCTGCCAGCGCGGTGGAGTCGTCGGGAAGGAGGTTGAAAGTCGGCCCGGCAAGGAAGATCGCACTATAGCGGCGTGCCAGATCGAGCGTCTCCATACGCTGATGATGGACGACGACGTCGACGCCTTGCTGCCGTGCCCGTTGCAGGCACCGGTCCAGCATGTCCGCCGAGGAGTCGACGCCCTCGACGTCCAAGCCGCGCCGACGCAGGTCGAGCAGCGGATCGCCGTCCCCGCACCCGAGTTCCAGGGCTGGAGAACCGGCCTCTTGCACAAAGGCCGCGTAGGGTTCCGGGTCTTGGGTGACCGCCTTCAGTGGCCCGTATATCTCGGCGACTATGCCGGTGTAAAAATCAGCTGGATCCACGCCCGCACCCTACGTTTCAACCGCGTGCTTGTCTCCACCTTTTTCGGCGTTCAGCTTCCCGCGTGGAGCGGTCAGGTCTGGGTGTTCAAGGGTGTTGGCGTAGCACAGTGCGGCGTCGAGGGACAGGCCGAACAGGTCGCAGATGCGGCGTACGTCTCCGCCGGTGGCGTGGATTTCCTGAAGGATTCGGTCCTCCCGCAGGGCTTGGGGTTTGAGGTCGGCTGCGGACCAGGGGAAGTTCCGGCTGACCGGGGTGGTGCGCGGCGCGGTCTTGCGATTGATGAACAGGTGGGTGTTGCCGGTGGTGGGCCACGTGCGCTGCCGGTGGTCGAGGTAGGCGGTCAGCCGGGTTCGGACGGGGCCGCCCAGGGGGATGGTCCGCTCGGCCAAGGTGAGGCGGCCGTCGTGGATGTCGGTGTGCTGCATGGCTGCGAGTTGTGGGCTGGTCAGTGCGTGGAAGCCGACGAGGGCGACGGCGAGCGCGATTGCCGGGTCGGGCGAGTTGAGGGCTTTGCGGATCGCTTCGGTGTCCAGGGGGACGGGGATGGTGGCGTTGACCGGGGTGATGGGCATGCCCCGGGTGGGGTTGGTGAAGATGAGCTTCCGGGATTTGAGGAGGGAGAACAGGGACCGGAAGCCGTGCTCGGCGAAGTGGCGATGGGCGCCTCGCGCGGGCAGCGAGTCGGTGAGTTGTTCTCGGCTGATCTCGGCAAGGGAATGGTGGCCGGCTTCGGCCCAGCTGCGCAGGATGGGGGCCATTCCCAGGATGTGCAGGTGTGCGGTCTGCGGGTGCCGGGGGCGCCGGCGAGGTACCTGCCGGCTTCCCTCAATCATGATGTCGAGCCATACCTGCAGCTGGTCGGTCATGGGCTGCGGGAGTTCGACGGTGTGCTTGGTGAAGTAGTGGCGTACGGCCAGCGTGCGGTCGTCGATGAGGAGATCGGCCGCGGCGAGGATCTCCAGGGTCGACAGGGCGGTCCCGCCGATCCGAGGCAGTTCGAGGACGTCGCTGGCGTGGATCTTGGCGCCGGGGGTGTCCTGGAGGGCCTGGAGGAGTTTCAGCGAGCGTTTGACCTCGTTGGTGACCTTCTTGCTCCAGCCGTGCCGGGCGGCGTGCTCGCGGAGGATGCCGTCGCAGTAGACCAGCATCTCGGTGTCGGGGACGGCGATACGGCGTTTGAGCGCGCCCTGGTGGGGCGGCATGCGGAACAGGAGCAGCTGCCGGTGACGCGCCAGAGTGAACTCCCCTCCTCGGCCGGGTTGTGGGTCGTGCTGGGCGGGCACCGGAGTTCCTTTGAGGGCGTCACGTTGGCGCCGCGGCGCGTAGGCGTGGTGCAGGTTGGCCAGGTAGAGCTGTTGGCCACTCCGGCTGACCGCGGCGTAGTCGACGGCCCGACCGAGCTCTTTGAGCCGGCGGCCTTCCACACTGCACAGACGGCAGGCGCCGCCCTCGCCGATCGGCGTTGTCTGGCCGCAGACCATGCATGCGGCGGCCGGATAGTGCTGTGCCCACCAGCGGCAGCTCCAGCAGTTCCAGCTGTTGGAGCGTTGAACGCCCCAGGCAAGGCATCCGCGGCAGGACCCCGGATGGGTCGGTCCGCCCGGGTGGCAGGAGGAGCACAGGCCCTGGCTGAAGTAGTCGTCGGTGGAGCCGCAGCCCGCGCACGGCGGCGGCGTGAATGGGCCGCCGGGCAGGCACTGGTAGCAGACCTCCACGCGCGGCTTGCTCCAGGCGATGCGGTTGATCTGGCAGCGCAGGCACTTGGGAGGTGGGCTGGTCACAGCGGTGGCTCCGATCGGTGTTGTCCGAACCGGGGCGTGACGATCACCGCCGCGTCGGACGTGGCGGAGGCGGCCTGTTGCACGGTGGGCCTGCGGGCCTCGACCTTGTCGGGTTCGCGGATCAGCAGCGCGGTGGGATCGCAATCGAGGACCGCGCAGATCACGTCCAGGTCGTCCAGGCGGATCGTGGTCGGGGTGCCGGTCCACAGTGCCGACATCTTCCCGGCGCTGATCTCCAGTCCCGCGGCCGCGAGTTGGCGGCGCATCTCGGTGGACTTCCAGATGCCGTGCTCGGCGGCCGTCATGCGCAGGTTCCAGCGCACCGGGTCATCCCTCCAGTCCGAAGCGCGAGGTAAGGCGCTGGTTGGCCTGGGTCCAGGCCCGTTCGACGTGGTCGCTGCGGACGTGGATGTAGCGGGTCGTGGTCGACAGCCACTCGTGCCCGAGCAGTTCCTGCAGGGCCTTGAGGTCCATCCCGTCGCCGTACAGCGAGGAGGCGCAGTAGTGCCGCAGCACGTGCGGAGTCAGCCGCCCCGACCAGGCCGGCAACCAAAGGCCGGCCTGGTCTTTCAGGGCCTGCCGCAGGGAATCGTCACCGACCCGGCCGCAGCGGTTCATCACCAGACGTGCCGCTCGCTGGGCAGCATCGGAGCATCCGGGTCAGCCCAGTCAGGTTCGAACTGGTGACGGACCTCGGCGAGCCACCAGTCGATCAGCCGGTCGGCGCCGTTGATCGCCGGCACCAGTCGCGGTTTCGCCCCGCGTCCCCTGCTGCCCTTGCCGTGGCGGACGTGCAGTTTCCCGAACGTGCCCAGGTCAGGCCGCCAGTCGCGAATATCAAGCATGCCCGTCTCGTTGATCCGCAGGCCCAGCCGACGCCACAACGATGCGGCGAAGTAGTTCCGCGCTGCAGGCAGGTACTTGCGCGCCCCGGGGATCGTCCCGCGCCACTGGTCGAAGAGCCGGCCCACCTCCGCGTCGGACGGGGGCACCCGCACATCTCCAGGCGCCGTCCCCGACGGCCGGTTGTACTCGTCGATCGGCTGGTCGACGACACAGCCGACCAGCGCATGGACGTCGCCCTGATAGCGGCTGATCACGAAGTCGTAGAACTGAGCCACCATGCCGGCCTTGCCCGCACGGGTCCTGGTAGACCGGCCCAAGCGGCGCAGTTCGGCCAGGAACCGGTCCGCATCATCACACGACGCCGTCCACAACGGGCCCGGAAACGACCGCAGAAACTCCACGACCGAGGTACGGGCGTTCCCGATGTGCCCGTCCGTCAGCCCGGCAGCAGCCATCGACAAGGCGTACTGGTCGACGATCTCCTGCTCGAAGTCCTCGACCTCCTCCGCCGTCCGCAACGCCCGCGCAGACGACAGATTGCGGACCACACCAGCGTCATCGGCCGCTCGGTTCACACAACTGGCGCATGCGTCAGGGATACCGCCACGGCTTCGAGAATCCCGACGAAACACCAGAATCTTCATCAAGCCGAGTGAACCCCGTCCGAGCTGGACGTAGGTCAGCGGGACGTGCTTGCGCGCTACGAACTCGCGGCAATGGAGACAAAGGTCCGTGAGTTCATGGATGCCAAGGCGCTCATCCCGCTGAACTCACGGAGGGAAAATCAATGGAGATCATACTCGGTGCCCTGAGTTCCGGACCGTGTTTGCCGCCTTGGTCCACAGGACCCGACGGCGGACCTCCCAACTTCGAGCGGGTCTGCCAAACGTCTTACAGTCCCGAACCGGCTCGAAGAGCATGTTCTGGCGGGTCCCCCGGGCCGGCGGAAAAGCGGCACCCGGGAGCCGATCCGGTTCGAATCGCTGGGAATTTCCGCGACATGAGCCGGATAATCATTCCAAGCCGCCACACGCGAATATGACCTCGACCAGCGTAGAGCGCCCGGCGCCTCGCCCGCTCAGGGCTCTCGACCCCCAGGGAAAGTAGAATCGTTCTACGCATCGAACCAGGGCAGATCACATCTCTGAATTATCGCCCACTGCATACGATTCGACTACCTTGTTGACTATGATTCCAGCTTCCAGGACTCCCAGTCCAGAAGCACGCGACCGTAGCGCTCGGACAGCAGCAATCTTGTCCGATTGAGCGTTGACTTTTTCTTCTTTTAGAGTCTCCAATGCCCATTGGACTCGCGGATCGGGAGACGCAGCCACCATTTCGGAAATCTTGCGGCATGCCTTCTGCAGGCCGGGAAGGTCGGCTCCGTCCGCCATAGCGGCGAGTCGCTCTATCGCCGCGAGCGCCATGGCGAGGTTGTCGATGACAACGAATCCGGGCTTAGTTTTGGCCATATATTTCCCCTTTTCATGGTGGATGGACGGGTGGATGGGGCGAGCTTATCGCCCCACCCACCCGCTCAGGGACTACTTGCAGTTGCCAAGAATCTGGTCAACGCCCGACACACTGAGTGACAGCGTGAGTCCCATCTTAGCTAGCGCGTGAGTTTCTCGCTTCTGTTGGTCGCGCCAACGACCAAGCGCGCCGCATCTTTGAAGCCTCCGAGTTCACGAATTTCACGTCTGATGCGCAGAAGCTTGGATGCTGGAAGCCAGAGGGATGCAACCACCTGGACGATCGCAGCCGCGCACTTCGCAATCTTCCATGCTTTTCGGAGCTTGCTGAGCCAGCTGTGGCCGTCCAGATCGTACGCGGCCAGCGAGTCCACAGGGTATCCGTAATGATTCGGCGAACCGTCAATCACCGGGCCGGGCTGCAAGAACCTTCCGCTGGTCGGATCGTATAGACGACTTCCCATGAGTACGAGAGCCGACGGAGTCTCGCTGGAGCGTTGTTCGGATCGATCCGATCCGGGACTGTCAAACGAGTGGTGTAACTAGGGTTGTTGAGGTTACTGGTGGGCGGCTGACAGGCGGCCGTCGAAGGTGATGTCGAACGCGTTCAGCGCTGTTTTCCAGCGCATGGTCCAGCGGGCCTGTCCATTGCCCGTGGGGTCGAGGGACATGACCGCCATGTAGACGCACTTCAGGGCGGCCTGCTCGTTGGGGAAGTGTCCGCGGGCCTTGACCGCCCGACGGATCCGCGCGTTCACCGACTCGATCGCGTTCGTCGTGCAGACGATGCGGCGGATCTCGGTGTCGAACCGCAGGAACGGGGTGAACTCTCCCCCAGACTCCGTCCGGGGGTACCCCCACCCAGGCGTTCTCCCACAGCTTCACGATCGCCGGATACTTCCGGCCCCATGCCCCGGCGAACTCGGCGAACCGCTCGAGTGCGGCCTCCTCGGTCGCAGCGGTGTAGACGGGCTTGAGCACCTTCGCGATCTTGTCCCAGTCCTGGCGGGCGGCATAGCGGAAGGAGTTCCGCAGCAGGTGCACCACGCAGGTCTGGACGATCGTCTTCGGCCAGACGGCCTCGACCGCGTCGGGCAGGCCCCTGAGTCCGTCGCAGACCAGCATGAGGACGTCGTTCACGCCGCGGTTCTTGATCTCGGTGAGGATGTGCATCCAGTGCTTGGCGCCCTCGCCGCCGTCGCCGGCCCACAGCCCGAGGATGTCGCGCCGGCCCTCGGTCGTGACCGCCAAGGCCACGTAGATGGGCCGGTTGGCGACCGCGCCGTCGCGGATCTTCACGTGGATGGCGTCGATGAAGACCACCGGGTAGACGGCGTCCAGGGGCCGGTTCTGCCATTCGGCCATGCCCTCGAGGACCTTGTCGGTGATCGTGGAGATGGTCTGGCGGGACACGTCGGCGCCGTAGACCTCGGCGAGGTGAGCCTGGACCTCGCCGGTGGCCAGGCCCTTCGCAGACAGGGAGATGACCATCTCGTCCACGCCGGTCAGGCGCTTCTGCCGCTTCTTGACGATCTTCGGCTCGAAGGAGCCTTCGCGGTCGCGAGGCACGGTTATCTCCACCGGGCCGACATCGGTGAGCACGGTCTTGGCCCGGGTGCCGTTGCGTGAGTTCCCGCCGTTCTTCCCGGCGGGATCATGTTTGTCATAGCCGAGGTGGTCAGTGATCTCGCCCTCGAGAGCGGACTCCAGCAGCCGCTTGGTCAGCAGCTGGAGCAGCCCGCCCTCACCGGTCAGCTGCAAGCCCTCGGCCTGAGCCCGGCCCACCAACTCGTCAATCAGCCGGTCGTCCACAAGCTTCGACGGCACCGCCTCAGACGGCTCATCAGACTTGCCCTCGGTCACGTTGTCGCTGTTCATCGATGCATCTTCCATGATCGGGAGTTACACCGAACGTTTGACAGTCCCGCGGTGAGCGCGGCCGGTTCAGGAGTCTGAGGACCCATCCCCCGGCCTCGCCGTGGGGCGGCGGAATCGTTGGTGAGGTGTCGGGCCGGGAGGGGCTGACCACGCAGGTTGGCCCGCAGGCCGGCCGCGTCGGTCTTCAGGTCTCTCCTCGTCTTCCCAGGGGCGGACGTGACCGGGCTGCTGTCGCGGTGCGTGGGGTGGGGTCAGGGGGGTGTGAGGGTGTCGAGCCGGGCAGTGAGGTCGGGGTGGGCGGCGGCCAGGTACGGGCGGGTGGCGGCAAGGGGAGCGATGAGGTCGGCGGGGTCGTCGTGGGCGAGGGCGGCGTGAAGCGCGCCGAGCGGGCGGCGGGCGGCGGGCGGAAGGTCGGTGAGGGCGGTGATCTGGCCGGCGAGGCGGCGCAGGTCGGCCACGTTGTGGCGGGCCCAGGCGGCGACGGTGCGGTCGGCGGCGCGGCGTTCGCGGGTGGCCTGGACGCGTTGTTCGCCGGTGGTGCCGACGGGTCCGGGGCGGCCGCGCAGGTAGCGGCGTTCGGCGGCCTGGCGGCTGGCTACGCCCAGGGGTTGGGCGAGGTCGGCCCAGCTGGCGCCCGCGTCGCGGGCCGTTTCGATCAGCCCGGTCTCCCATCCGGCGAGCTGCTCGCGGACCTGCCGGAGCAGCATCAGGGAGGCCAGGGCCGCCTCCGGTCCGGGAACGGGAGAGCCGGTGGTGTCGGGAGCCTCGTCCCGGGCGGTGTGCAGGGCGTCTTCTATGGCTTTCAGGGCGGCCGCGGCGGCGAGGAATGTCGCCGGGCGGTGGGCGCCGGTGCTGGGCGTGGACGGCTGGTCGGCTGTGGTCACGACACCTCCTCCTCCTTGTCATCCAATGGACGACTTCATGTTTGTCATCCATTGGATGACATGCTACAACAGTGTCAGTGCAGCGCATTGGCAGCAACTGCCCGAACCCGCTGGAGGTGTTTCACGATGTTGATGCGCACTGACCCCTTCCGTGAGATGGACCGGATCGCTCAGCAGCTGATGGGGCCGGGTACCTGGTCGAAGCCGTCGGCGATGCCGATGGACGCCTACCGCGAGGGCGACGAGTTCGTGGTGGCCTTCGACCTGCCCGGCGTGAGCGCGGACGCGATCGACATCGACGTCGAGCGGAACATGCTCACCGTCAAGGCCGAGCGCAGGCCGGTGGCGAAGGGCGACGACGTGCAGATGGAGCTGTCCGAGCGGCCGCTGGGCGTGTTCTCCCGCCAGGTCGTGCTCGCCGACACCCTCGACACGGAGCACATCAAGGCCGACTACGACGCGGGCGTGCTGACCCTGCTCATCCCGATCGCGGAGCGCGCCAAGCCCCGCAAGATCTCCATCGGCGTCGGATCATCCGGCCACAAGGAGATCTCCGGCTGACACCGGACAGGTGCGGAGGACGGGCATCCGATCTTCCCCTCACCCGCCCTCCGCACCCCGTGCGCAGTCCGAAGGACAAGAAGGGGTGACGGCCGAGATGACTCTGCGACACGAAGCATTCCTCGACGATGTGAAGGAACGCGGCGAATACGGCACTGCGGAGGAAGCCGAGCGCGCGGCCCGTGTGGTGCTCGCCCTGCTCGGCGCGCATCTGGTCGGCGAGGTTCGCGCCCAGCTCGCGGCACGTCTCCCGGAGGAATTCGCCCTGATTCTGCTCAACCCCCTGCAGAGCGCCGAACCGCTCCCCCCGGAGCGGTTCGTGCGGGCGACCGCGGCCTGGATCGAGGGCGCCACCGAGCAGACCGCGACCTGGGATGTCAGCGCCGTGCTGTCCACGGTCGCCGACACGGCCGGCGAGGACCTGCTGGGGCAGATCCTGCTCCAGCTCCCCGCCGGCTACGACCTCCTCTTCGGCCGTCCCCAGCCCACCTGACCCCTCCCTCGGTGCCCCACACCTGCACCGCTCCACGAAAGGCACACACCGCAGTGATCACCGACGTGCGCGTACCGGCTGAGCACCAGCAGCTGTACTCGACGGCGTATGAGCAGATGCTGGAGAAGGTCCGCTACGAAGGCGCCTACCCCACCCGCAAGAGAGCCGAGGAAGCCGTCCGCCTGGTTCTCGCCGGGCTCGGGCGCCAACTGACCGGCGACGAACGCGTCGACCTTGCCGCCTGCCTGCCCCTGGAAGCCGCACGTGTCCTGACCGCACAGGTCCCCGACACCCAGCCGCTGACCGGCTGGGCCTTCGTCAAGGACATCGCCGCCCGCTCCGGCGCATCCCTGGCCGCCACCCGCTGGGACACCGGCTCCGTCCTCGCGGCCGTCACCGCCCACGCCGGCCCTGACCTCATCACCCGCATCCTCCACCAGCTCCCCACCGGCCACGCGCTGTTGTTCGGCCGCGCCGAACTCACCTCCGCCGCGTAAACGGCACCGGCACCCCGGGGCCGCAACAGGTTCCCTCCGGCGGCCTTCGGTGAAGTCCCCGATCCGCGCGATCGGGGACTTCCGCCTTCGCTGTCGGGTCGTCTTCACGGTGTACGAGATGAAGCGGCTCGGGCGCGATGCGGCCGAACTCACCACGCTGGCCGACCATCTCACCGCGCACGGCCTGGTGCTGGAGATGCTCGCCGGGCCCCTACCCGGCATCTACCAACCCCACCGGGCCCGGGAAGCTGCTGTTCGCGTTCTTCGCCGCGATGGCAGAGACAGAGCGGGAGAACATCCGGGAGTCCACCCTGGAGGGGCTCGACACCGCGGCCCGCAAGGGCAAGCACGGCGGCCGGCCGCCGGTCATCACCGACAACACGCTGCACACCGTGCTGCGGCGCCGCGCGGGCGGCGAGTCCGCCGAGCAGATCCAGCCCCGACCTGTTCATCCCCACCGGCTAGTGTTCTGAGTCGGGAATTCGCTTCAGATATCCGGCGAGGCGTTCGAGGATGTCCTCTGCGGTCTTGGTCCAGATGTAGGGCTTGGGATCGG